>JAGLUD010000308.1 GCA_023134935.1 Paracoccaceae bacterium
CCGTCGTCGAATTCGTGGTTGCCCACAGTCATCGCATCATAGCCCATCTTGTTCATCATTTCCGCTGCCAACTTACCTTTATAGTAAGTATAGAACAGCGTGCCCTGGAACTGGTCACCACCGGAAACAAGGATGGAGTTTTCAGCGCGGCCGCGAGCGGCCTCGACTGCGGTTACCAAACGTGCGGAACCACCGAAGCATTTGCCCTCGGTGTTGTCTTCAGAAGAACAACCGGAGTCGTACTTGCTGATTGGCTCAAAACGCGCGTGGAAGTCGTTTGTGTGTAGGACCGTAAGATTAAAGTCGGCCATTGCGCCAGTGGCAGACATTGCCAACGCCGATGCGGCAATAAGTATACGTGATGTTTTCATGATTCCCTCCGAATTGAAATACGTGCGCAAGTAAACAGTAAGTTAGCGAGTCGCGCAAATGCCAAGGCGACAAATCATCGAATAAAATGTTTCACATCAACGCTAATCGATTGACGCTACGGAAGGTCAATCCTAGGCTCATTCCGATTCAAACTGTCGAGGTGATCCGATGACTACGCCCCTACCAAATTCCCAAACCCGCGATCTGGAAGCATTGCTTCACCCTTACGCAAACTCCCCTGCATTGCGCGAAACCGGTTTGCAAATCATCACACGGGGCGAAGGCGTGCGCGTATTTGATGACAGCGGCCGCCCGTTTATCGAGGCTATGGCAGGCCTTTGGTGCGCCGGCCTTGGCTTCAGCGACGCCGAATTGGTCGAGGCTGCACAAGAACAGATGGCCAAGCTGCCCTATTACCACCTGTTCGGCAATAAATCCCACGAACCCGCGGTGGAGTTGGCCGAGAAGATCAAGGAACTGGCGCCGGGCATGGCGCGGGTGTTCTACCAATCATCGGGTTCCGAGGCGAACGAGACCCAAATCAAGATGATCTGGTATTACAACAACGCGCTGGGGCGGCCAGAAAAGAAGAAAATCATCAGCCGCAAGAAGGGTTATCACGGGGTGACGATTGTATCGGCCTCCATGACGGGCTTGCCGTTCAACCACATGGATTTCGACTTGCCCGTGGACCGAATATTGCACACAGCCACCCCGCACCACTGGAAAGAGGCCGAAGCAGGCGAAAGCGAACTGGAATACTCCAACCGCCTCGCCGCCGCCTTGGAAGCACAAATCATAATGGAGGGGCCGGAAACCGTCGCCGCCTTCATCGCCGAACCCGTCATGGGCGCTGGCGGCGTGCTCGTCCCGCCGCAGGGCTATTTCGAGGCTATCGGCCCCGTATTAGAAAAGTACGACATCCTGTTAATCGCCGACGAAGTGATCTGCGGCTTTGGCCGCACAGGCGAATGGTTCGGCTCCCAGACCTTGGGCATGAAGCCAACCTCCATGTCGATGGCCAAACAACTAACCGCAGGGTTTGCGCCCCTTTCAGCGGTGGCGATCAACCAAGACATGGCCGACGTGATCGAGGCGCATTCAGGCAAGCTCGGCACGTTCGGCCACGGGTTTACCTACGGCGGTCATCCGATGGGCTGTGCCGTCGGCGCCAAAGCGTTGGAGATTTATCAGCGCCGCAATATCGTGGGCCATGTGCAAACCCTTGCCCCCCATTTCGAGGCGCATTTGGCGCGGCTGGCCGAACACCCATTGGTCGGCGAATACCGCGCGCTTGGGCTGATGGGGGCGTTGGAAATGTCGCCGGATAAAACGGCTGGCGGTTTCGCGACGCCTGGTAAAGTCGGCGCACGCATGGCCGCCGAACTACTGGATCGCGGCGTGATCGTTCGCGCCGTGGTGGACAGCATCGTGATGTGCCCACCGATGATTATCACAGCCGATGAACTGGACGAGATGTTCGCGCCCATGCAAGACGCGCTGGATGCGACGATGGTTTGGGCCAAGGCGGAAGGGTTCATGTAAGGCGGGCTTGACGTTTAGGCCCCCTTGCCCCATTCAAACCCCATGATGATTTACAAGATATTCCGCGCGGACGAATGGGCCGCATTTGAAGCTGCGGGCGAGACGCTCGGGGCGCCGATTGATCTGACTGATGGCTATGTGCATATCTCGACCGGCCCGCAGGTGGCCGAGACGGTTGCCAAGTATTTCGGCGGTGTTGAGGGCCTGCGGATTTTGGCGCTTGATGGTGACACCCTTGGTGAGGCCTTGAAATGGGAACCCTCGCGCGGCGGGGATTTGTTCCCGCACCTTTATCGGGTGTTGCGAATGGAGGACATCGCGTGGGTCAAACCCTTGCCGCTTAACGGCGACGCGCATGTATTTCCGGACGGTGTGCTGTGAAGGCCGCGTTACAGAAAATCGGGGTGCCGTTGATGCACTTGCTGGATCCCGAAGTGGCGCATGGCTTGTCTATCAAGGCTTTGAAAATGGGTTTGGTGCCCGCGACGGGGCCTGTAACCTCGCCGCGTTTGGTCACCACACTTGCAGGGATGGCGTTGCCCAATCCCGTCGGTTTGGCCGCTGGATTTGACAAAAACGCCGAGGCGGTTGCGCCGTTGCTGGCGGCTGGTTTTGGCTTTATCGAGGTGGGTGCCGCGACGCCACGGGCGCAGGCGGGGAATGCGAAGCCGCGGCTGTTTCGACTGACGGCGGATGACGCGGCGATCAACAGGTTCGGGTTTAACAATCAGGGCATGAATGTGATCGCTGCGCGACTGGCGGGGCGGCCAGCTAGCGGTGTTCTGGGAATTAACCTCGGGGCTAACAAGGATAGCGTCGACAAGGCCGAAGATTTTGCCAAAGTCTTGACCGCCTGCGGCCCCCATGTGGATTTTGCCACCGTTAACGTGTCTTCGCCCAACACTGAAAAATTGCGGGATTTGCAAGGCAAAGCCGCGCTTGAAGGGTTGTTAGAGGGGGTTATGTCCGCGAACACGGCACTGGATAAACCCGTTGCCGTATTCCTGAAAATCGCCCCGGATTTGAAGCCTCAGGACTTGCAGGACATTGCCGATGTGGCACTTTCAACGGGCATTTCCGGCATCATAGCCACAAACACAACCCTTTCCCGCGACGGTCTGACCAGCGCGCATGCCGCGCAAGCCGGCGGTCTTTCCGGCCAGCCGTTGTTCGAAAAATCCACCCGCATTCTGGCACAACTTTCGCTGTTAACCCAAGGCAAGCTTCAGCTGGTCGGAGTTGGCGGTATTGGTTCGGCAGAACAGGCCTATTCGAAAATTCAGGCGGGGGCGAGCGCGGTACAGCTTTACACTGCCATGGTTTACAAAGGCATCGGACTGGCGGGCGACATTGCGCGTGGGCTGGATGAATTGCTCGCCCGTGACGGGTTCGCCAACGTGGCCGATGCTGTCGGTACGAAACGGGAGGAATGGCTATGACCCAACCTATAATCTGGCACAATCCGCGATGCTCGAAATCTCGCGAAACCTTGGCGATACTGGAAGACGAAGGGTTTGCCCCTGCGATCGTGAAGTACCTTGAGGCCGCGCCAACAGCCGACAAGATTCGGGACACTTTGGCGTTACTGAAGATCAAGGCGAGCGACCTGATCCGCTCGGGCGAGAGCATCTACAAGGAGCTCGGGCTCTCAAACGCCTCCGAAGCAGACCTGATCGAAGCCATGGCAGCACACCCGATCCTGATCGAACGCCCAGTGGTATTCCACAACGGCAAGGTCTCGCTTGGCAGGCCGCCAAAGTCGGTTCTAAGTATCCTTTAGACGCCGGCTTCTGCCTCTAGCGCCGGATAATACCGCCACAACGTCAGCGCCCTTGCTAAGCCAAAGACCATCAACGACAGCCAAAGCCCGTGGTTACCCAATATCGGCAGAAGCACCGCCAATACCAACACATATATGGCGGTGGATTGCAGCATGGCGACACGCATGTCACGCGTGCGGGTAGCGCCGATAAAAACACCGTCAAACATCCAGCTTGGCAGGCCGATGATCGGGAAAATGACCATCCACCACAGATAGGATTTCGCCTCGGCGCGCACATCGGGCGCGGTGGTCATTAGGTCGATTATTGCGGGGCCGAACAGCAGGAATACAAGCATTAGCAGAACCGCTCCGGCTAATCCCCATTGGCTGGAAAGGATAGCTGCGCGGCGCAGGGCTATGCGGTTTTTGGCCCCGAGAGCCGCCCCAACAAGTGCCTCGGCAGCAAAGGCGAAACCATCAAGGGCATAGGCAGTAATCGAAACGAACTGCAGCAAAATTTGGTTTGCCGCGAGGGTGACATTTCCCATTTTTGCCCCGATGAACAGGAAGGCCATAAAGCTAGCTTGCAGAAGCATCGAGCGTACCATGATATCACCGCTAACACTCGCCATGCGGCGGGTTTTCACGCTGTCAAATATCCGTGCCCAGTCGCGCCACTGATCGCCCACAAATATGCTGCGACAAAGGAAAAGGCCAAGCATCACCCCTGTCCACTCGGCAATAAGTGTGGCAACTGCCACCCCCTCCACGCCCATGTCCAACCCCAGCACAAACCACAGATCCAGTGCGACGTTTACGCCGTTGATCCATAGCTGCAACATCAGGACAGCGCGGGTTCGCTCCATCGCTATCAGCCAGCCGGTTATCGCATAAAGCGAGATAGACGCAGGTGCCCCCCAGATACGGATGGACATATAGTCGTGCGCCAGCACCTCGACCTCGGAACTAGCGGGGGCAATCTGAAATGCGCCCCAGAACATCGGAATTTGCAGGGCAAAAATCACCGCGCCAGCAGTGATCCCTATTATCATACCACGTATGAATATTGCCTTCGTTTCGGCAACATCCCCTGCCCCGCGTGCTTGCGCTACAAGGCCCGATGTTCCCATCCGCAGAAATCCAAAAATCCAATAAAGTCCCGAAAGGATGATCGCGCCTATGCCCACCGCGCCAATCGGTACCGCGTCACCCAGCTGCCCGACAACGCCCGTGTCGACCGCGCCCAAAATGGGGTACGTCGCATTGGAAATCACAATCGGGATGGCCACGTTCAGAACGCGACGGTGGGTGATCTCGGCTGACTTCATTCAGTGATCAGCTCCGGCATCAGGAAATGACCCGTAGCCTGCGCGAAAATCTTGGTTTTGTTGTCCTGCCAAGCTTCTACGTGCACCGAGGCATATCGGCGACCAGATCGATTTACCCGCGCACGTGCATATGCGTCTCGTGGCAGTCCCGTACGCAGATAATCCACAGTGAAGTCGATAGTCTTGGGCATGGCAGGAAACTCCCCACGCTCAATCGCGTTGGCAGCGGGTCCGCCATTTTCCATCTGCTCCCATACGATTGACCACATCAGTTCCATCACCGCAGTGATTTCCAGAAACGCACCAGTAGCGCCGCCATGGATGGCGGGCAAAAACGGATTGCCGATCAGGCTTTCGGAAAATGGCAGATTTGCGGTCAACTCGTCCCCACGACGATCAAAATTCACGCCGAGATGTTGGATATACGGCACGTTCCCCGCCAGTCTGTCCAAAGCCGCATCGCGACGTTGTTTGATAACCTGTACGGGTTCTGGCTTGGGTCGCGACATTATGCACCCTCCTTCTTCGGGCGGCCAACGGTGAAGGCACCAGCGGCGGTTGCAACGGGGTCCTCTGCGTTTTCGTCGTAGGCTTTGGCGTGTACGAAGGCGACGGATTTGGTGACGCGGTAGCATTCGGCCTTGGCCAGAATACGTTGACCGGGCGTGGCCGGGCGCATGTAGTCGATCCGCAAATCGATGGTCGCGGTTGCTTCGGTGACAGACGGGTGGCTGGAGACCGCCGCGCCGCAACAGGTGTCGAGCAAGGCGGTGATGACCCCGCCATGCAAAACGCCCGTGTCAGGATCACCGACAAAACGTGGATCGTATTGGATCGACATCTCGGCCACCCCGTCTCCGAAACCTTCAAGCGCCATGCCGAGGTCTCGGGAATGGGGGATTACGGATATGAACTGCTCGGCCATCTTGCGACGTTCGGCGGTAGTAGTCTCTGTCATGGAATTTCACTCTCGAGTAAAAAAGCGTTGAACCAAGTGTGGGCATATTTTGCTTGCTATTGCCAGATGTAATCATGTATTGCAAATGCGAATAGTTCGCAATTGCAGAAAGATCGCATTATGCACCCAACGATTACCAATAAGAATACACCCGCCGTGTGGCCCGATAAAATCGGCCCATTCAAAGCGAAGCGCCTGCTTGTTGTACTGACAATGACGATGTTGGCGGTCTATCCAGGCGAACTGGGCGCCCTGACCCGAAGCTTGATGACAGACGCCTACGTGCAGGTTAGCGCCTTTGTAGCAACAACTTTACTAATTTTTTATGGGGCTGAGCGCGTGTTCAACTTCAACCTCGGATCCGCGCTTCGAAATGCCAAAGGCTGGCAAGTGCCGCTGTCAGCCCTGCTTGGTGCAACACCTGGTTGCGGTGGCGCGGTGGTTGTTGTGGCGGCTTATTCGTCCGGTAACGTGGGTTTTGGCGCAGTTGTAGCCGCGCTAACCGCCACAATGGGTGACGCTGCGTTCCTTTTGATCGCAACACGGCCGGATGTTGCAGCCGTGGTACTGCCCACCTCCTTGGCGGTCGGCGTCGTTTCCGGTTACTTGGTCAACTGGTTCCACAAAACCGAATACCGCAGCATCGCCGGTGTCACTTGCGAGCTAGCCCCGTTAATCGGTCGTATCCGCCCCAAAGACTATATGTATATAGCCGTAGTTCTGCCCAGTCTGGTCATGGGCATCTCGCAACTGGCACAAGTCGATTTGGCGACAGTTTACGGGCCATGGATGATGGTTGTCGGGCTTATCGGCACGGCCATTGGCCTGCTGGTCTGGTCCACCTCCCCCGTTCAGGCGATGTCGCATGTGGACGATGCTCCCTTCACGCGCGTGGCCGAAGAAACCAGTTTCATCTCCATCTGGGTGATCGGCGCGTATCTGGCGTACGACTATGTTGTGGTTTTCGCAGGACTGGACCTAAAAGACCTCTTCTCCTCCGTTGCACCATTACTGCCGCTAATGGGCGTACTCATCGGCCTAATCCCAGGTTGTGGGCCACAGGTTTTGGTCACAACACTTTACATAAACGGCATCATCCCGTTCGCGGCTTTGATGGGTAACGCCATCTCGAATGACGGCGATGCGTTGTTCCCTGCCATCGCGCTCAACCCCAAAGCGGCGGTAATGGCGACAGCCTACAGTACGGTTCCTGCCGTAATTCTGGCCTACGGGTTCTATTTCTTTGCTCCAAACGCATTCTTATGATTGCATGTTCCCCCCTCCTTGCTCAAGATAGGGCAAAAGGGGTGACGCAATGTCCGAAGAAACACTTACGCTGAAAGAAATGTGTGCGCTGTTCGACGTAACGCCGCGCACGCTGCGCTATTATGAATATCTGGAATTGATCGCCCCCGCCAAAGTTGGGCGCACCCGCCACTATGGTTCAACCGAAAAAGCCCGCGTTAAACTGATCCGCCAAGGCCGCCGCTTCGGCTTTCCGCTAGAAGAAATTCGGCAATGGTTGGAGCTATATAGCCCGTGCAACCAGAACCGCGGCCAGATGGAGCGATGGATACAGATGTCCACTGACCAACTCGCCCAACTCGAAGAACGACGGGTCGAACTGGAAGAGATTTCCAGCGAGCTGGCACGCCTGCGCCAGATGACACAGAATTCCCTCGACGCACTGGACTGACGCTACGTCACCTTACCTTCACGTCAACTTTACTTGAATTTGAACACCCCTAGCTTTACGTTAACGTCAACCAAGGGGGAGTGATGACAGATTCTTTGATGACCATCGGCCAAATGTGCGAGTCATACGACGTCACGCCAAGAACGTTACGGTTCTACGAGGCCAAGGAACTGATCTTCCCGATCCGCGAAGGCCAAAAGCGCCTGTTCACCAAAAGTGACCGCGCAAGGCTGAAGTTGATCCTGCAAGGCAAACGCTTCGGTTTTAGTCTGGAAGAAATCCGGCAACTGTTGAACCTCTATTCATTAGGCGACCAGCAGACCACGCAACTAACCAAAACCTATGAACTTGGCCAAGAGCGCCTACGCGACATGGAAACCCAACGCGAAGAGCTAACCGAAGCCATCGCCGACCTCAAAGAACAACTGCAATGGGGCGAGACGGTTCTCGCTGACCGTGGCATCAAGCTTGCTGCCGAATAAAGGAATACGGATATGCCTACTTACACCCCGCCCCTAA
>JAGLUD010000309.1 GCA_023134935.1 Paracoccaceae bacterium
GGCAAAGGCATGGTCACAACCGCGCCGTGGCCGGTTCTTGACCCCGCAATGTTGGTCGATGACACCATCACGATGCCGATCCAGATCAATGGCAAACGGCGTTCCGAAATCAAGATCGCGAAGGACCTGCCGAAATCCGAGGTTGAAAAACTGGCGCTGGCAGACGAAGCTGTGATCAGGGCGCTTGATGGCAACGCGCCCAAGAAACTGATCGTAGTTCCGGGCCGTATCATCAATGTTGTTATTTAACCGCCGCAAATTTTTGATCCTGACAGCCACCCCGCTGGCGCTTTCCGCCTGCGGGTTCACACCAATATACAGCGACGGGTCCGCCGCCGAACAAATGCATGGCCGCATCGCACTGGGGTCATTCGACGGCCTCGAAGGCTTCCAAATGCGCGAGCAGTTGGAGTCCCGACTAGGCACCGCGACCGCTGCGACGCACCGATTGGATGTCGCGCTAACGGTCGATAGCGTAGGGGTGGCGATCACCCAAGATGGCTCGATCACGCGGTACAACCTGTCGGGCATAGGTGAATTCGCCATCACACAACTGGGCGGTGGCATCGTGTTTAAGGACTCCGTCACCGCGTTTACCGCCTATAACGCGACAGCCTCGGCATATGCCACGCGCATTGCCGAACAGGACGCCAACCGGCGGATGGCCGTTACCATCGCTGACAAAATCGTCACTCGACTGGCGACCTCGGCCGAGGAATGGCTCTCGTGAAATTAAACGCCCGCGATGCCGCCCGTTTCTTGGCAAAACCCGATCTGTCAAAGGCCGGCGTTTTACTGTTCGGGCCGGATGCCATGCGGATTGCATTGAAACGCCAAGACGTTGTCGCGACACTTGTCGGCGCTGAGGGCGAAAACGAGATGCGCTTAACCCGAATGAGCGGCGCCGAGCTTCGCAAAGACCCCGCGCGTCTGCTGGATGCGATCAAAGCTCAAGGGTTTTTTCCAGGTCAACGCGTTGTGCTGGTCGAAGAGGCAACCGACGGTTTGTCAAAAATATTCCTCGCCGCCATACAGGATTGGCTGCCGGGCGATGCAATGATGGTGGTCACCGCCGGGCAATTGAACGCACGATCAGCACTTCGCAAAGCGTTCGAGGGCAGCGGTTCTTGCGTCGCTATCGGCATTTACACCGATCCCCCGACACGCGACGAAATCGAAGCTACACTGAAAAAGTCGGGGGTCACGAGCATCAACCCTGACGCCATGACTGACCTCGACAACCTGTCGCGCCAACTCGACCTTGGCGACTTTCGCCAAACGATCGAGAAATTGGCACTTTACAAACTTGGTGACGAAACCCCTGTCGCGCCCGAAGACATCATCGCTTGCGCCCCGTTAACATCCGAGGCCGCGCTGGACGATGCCGTAAACTTCGCTGCCGATGGAAATTCCACCGCGATCGTACCGCAAATGCGGCGGCTAGCGGGGCAAGGCGTCAACCCGACGACCCTTTGCATTGGGGCTACACGCCACTTCCGTCAACTCCATGCCGCCGCTTCATCCGACCAAGGTCCGGAGGCTGCGCTTTCCCGCGCCCGCCCCCCAGTGTTCGGCCCACGTCGCGATCGTATGATACGCCAAGCGCGGCAATGGCAAACGCCGCGCCTTGAAATGGCTATAAAAGTTTTGACAGACACTGATCTTGCCCTACGATCATCCCGCCCCGTCCCCGCCATGGCGATGATGGAACGTGCGTTTATCCGCATCGCAATGTTGCGCCCGAAATAAGGAACTCACCATGTATAAAGTTATCGGAACATCCAAAAACCGCACCATGCGCGTGTATTGGGCGCTGGAAGAAATGGGGCTGGATTACGAGATGGTGCTGATCCCGCCGCGGTCCGAAGAGGTTCTGGCCCTGAACCCGTCGGGCAAGGTTCCTTGCCTTATTGCAGACGGTGAAGCGATTATCGATTCCGTAGCGATCATCCAGTTTCTTGCCGACAAACATGCAAAATTGACGTTTCCAGCAGGCACAATCAAACGCGCACAGCAAGACAGCTTCACTCAGTTCTGCGTAGACGAGATCGAAGGGGCATTATGGACGGCTGCCAAGAACTCGTTCATCCACCCCGAGGAATTGCGTGTTCCAGCCATCAAACCAACTGCAAAATACGAATTCGCCAACGCGATGAAAACGTTGGAAACCCGCCTTGGCGACAAGGAATTCGTGATGGGCGATACGTTCACCATCCCTGATTTGCTCCTCGGTCATTGTGCCAATTGGGCGATTGGCGCCAAGTTTGAAATACCGGAAGGGCCGGTCGCCGAATACTT
>JAGLUD010000031.1 GCA_023134935.1 Paracoccaceae bacterium
TGCTAACCCCGACATCCGAGCGGCCGACGATCGAAGTGGCGGTTGAGCTGGCACAAGTTTTGGGCGCAGAAGGCCGTATCCGCATGTTGGACGTAAGCGACCCCGATGCGTTGTCGGATGCGCTTTACGGTCAGACTGTAACCAAATCGACAGCATCGATCTTGCCAATTGGCAATCGCCGGCAGGTGACGAGACTTGCGGCCAAAGCGCTTATTGCAGACGAAAGAACGATCGCGCTGCCCGTGGGTGCGCCTTACGGTGCAGTCGTTGTGGATCAGGACGCGTGTACGTTATGCCTGTCCTGTGTTTCGCTTTGCCCATCGGGCGCTTTGATGGACAATCCCGACGCGCCGCAATTGCGGTTTCAGGAAGATGCGTGCCTGCAATGCGGGATTTGCACTCAGGCTTGCCCTGAAAGTGCTATCACGTTGCTTCCTCAAATGGACCTGTCAGACGCCGTATTTGCGCAACGGGTGTTGAACGAGGAAGAGCCGTTCGCCTGCATTTCATGCGACGCATTGTTCGGGGTTAAGTCCTCAGTCGAGCGGATCATGGACAAGCTTGCGGGCAAGCATCCGATGTTTGCAGATTCAGAGCAGGCGAAGCTTATTCAGATGTGTGATAAGTGCCGGATTGAAGCACAATACCACAGCGATTCCAGCCCGTTTCAAGCCGCCCCTCGCCCAAAGACCCGCACCACAGATGACTATCTGAAGCGGCGGGATTCTTAATGTACGATCAGCGGTGCGCCAAGGTCGGCTGGCTCGACGGTGCTGACAAAGGACAGAATATCATCAAGATCGTCGACCGTAAGCATCAGCGGCGCGATGGTTGGCGGCCTAGCCGGGTCAAACGGCTCGGAGACACCTTCAAGTTGGGTGATCGCAGGGTGTGGAATTCGAACAAAAAACGTGATGAAACGCTCTTCCCAGTCGGGCAGGGCACGCAGCAACGCAAAGGACGGAGTCGAGCCGATTCCCTTCATCCGGTTCGCCTCGCCAATTACGTGGCAACGCCCACAGTTGGTGTAGGAGTACGCCTCACCGCGCACCGCGTCGCCCGTGAAAACGGTGGCAGTTTCGACTTCGGGACCGCTGTCGATCGCCGTGAAAACGGAAACACCGTCGATTGTGAACTGTTCAATTGTTCGCCCGCCAACATCCGAACCAAGCCAGTCAGCAAACCGTTGCGCGCTCTTGCCCCTCGTGGAATCAGTTCGGAAAACTTGCAGATAATAGTTCTGACCCAGCCCTTCCATAATCGGGGTGCCGCTTTCGGTCGAAAAAACGGCCTCGGGATCGGCGGCTTGAATTTCAATTTTAATGCCGGTTTTCAGCGAAAACCGCGGCACAATAAAACGCAAGAATCCGGTACTTTCGAGGGATTGCGGAACCTCAAGACCAAACCCCGATTGCTGCGGCAAAGCGGGAACTGGTCCACAGATCAAAAATGCAGTCAGCAGGGTGATGTTTCGACGGAAGTTATTCATCCCGCAATGGTGAGCGGAGTTCACCGGACTGTCAATCCAGAGAATTTCAGGAGATTGAGATGACACAGAGAGATGTGGTTCTAGCGGCTTTAAAGGCCATAAAGACGCCAGCGGGCGCTGATATCGTAGGCGCTGGAATGGTCAAAGCACTGACCGTCGAAGATGGCACGGTGCGGTTCGTCCTTGAGGTTCCTGGCCATCAGGCGGCGGAACTGGAACCGGTTCGTGCGGCAGCGCAAGCTGCGATCGAAGCGCTTGATGGCATTGAAAGCGTATCTGCAGTGATGACTGCGCACAGCAGTGCCACGCCACCGGATTTGAAGGCAAAATCTGAACCGACTGGACCACAGAAGGTTCCGGGGATCGAGAAAATTATCGCAATCGCTTCGGGCAAGGGCGGCGTAGGGAAATCGACACTTTCGGCAAACCTAGCTGTTGCTTTAGCCGCTGAAGGCAAAAAGGTTGGTCTGCTGGATGCCGATGTATTTGGCCCGTCACAACCGCGGATGCTCGGGATTTCTGGCCGACCCTCTTCGCCAGATGGAAAGACTATTTTACCGCTGCGAAATCACGGCGTTACCATGATGTCGATCGGCTTGATGACGAATGAAGACGAGGCCGTTGTTTGGCGTGGGCCAATGCTTATCGGCGCGTTGCAACAGATGTTGTCGCAAGTGCAATGGGGTGCTTTGGACGTTTTGATTGTCGATCTACCGCCCGGCACCGGTGATGTTCAAATGACGCTGTCCCAGAAGACGCATGTTGACGGGGCTATCATTGTTAGCACGCCGCAGGGTGTCGCGTTGATTGATGCACGCAAAGGCATTGATATGTTTAACAAACTAGGCACCCCGATCTTGGGTATGGTTGAGAATATGTCTTACCAGATCTGCGAAGAATGTGGTCATAAGGGGCATCCGTTCGGGCATGGCGGCGTGGCTGCCGAGGCCGAAAAGATCGGCGTTCCATTGCTGGCTGAACTGCCGTTACATCTGGATATTCGTATTGCATCTGACAGTGGTGCCCCTATCGTGGTGTCCAAGCCAGACACGCCGCAGGCGCAGGCGTTCCGCACTCTTGCGCAGCGACTTATCAAGGATGGAACCGTATGATCGACGATATTTTCGAGGCCCCAATGCCGGCCACTTTCCCACCGCTATTTACCGGCGAAGCGGTTAGCGGCAGCACAGACCCGTTTGCAAAAGCTTGCACGCAAGCCCTTATCGGGTGTGACGCAGGGCTTTTGGTACACAGCATTACTCCTGACCGCATTCGTGCGGCCATTGTTTTTGCGCCGGAGACACCGCTGAAAGATGCAATGTCCGTGGTGGTCGCGTGTGGCGTAGGCTTCCAGAACGCTATGGGCGCGCTTGCCCCGCCAGAGGTTGCTGTCCACCTTGGATGGCTTGGCGAAATATATGTGAATGGTGGGTCCGCTGGTCGGTTCCGGGTTGCAGCCTCCACCAATGATCCTGAAAAAGTGCCCGACTGGTTGGTGATCGGTCTAGAAGTAGACTTGTTGCCGTCTGACGGTAGCGATGGCGGCGATACGCCAAATCAGACAGCGTTGATGATGGAAGGCTGTGGTGATATCTCGCCAATCCGCCTACTGGAAAGCTGGTCACGTCATACACTGGTATGGATCAACGAACTTGAAACTGGTGGTAAGCGCAGCCTGCACGAACAATGGCGTGGGTTAGTTCAAAATGTGGGGAAAGAAGTTTCCTTTACGGTTGAAGACGAAACCTACAGTGGCACATTCCTTGGGGTAGACGAAGAGTTCGGCATGCTTCTGCGCGAAGAAGAAACAACCCGGAGTTTGCCACTTACGCTTTGCCTCGCATCAGGAGACAAGCAATGAATCTTGCACGCGCCATCCATTTCGACGAGAGCGATACACAGGTCTTCCATAATCCGGCCAGAACCGGTGAATGGGCAATATCCGGCGGTTTCGAGTTTTCCAATTGGGGTGAAGGAGATTTGACAGGCAAAGCCCGTCAGGCATTCGCCAACGGTTGGTTGGGGCTGGAAACCTTCGGGCGCGTTACATTCGTAGCCGTAACCAAGGTTGAAGAGGCCGAATACACTGCGTTGCTAGATCAACTGTCACAGCACTTCGTAGATATCTATGGCGCACCATCATTGGACGCTGCCCGAACAGTAGCAACTGAAGAGTTGGAACATATGTCAGAGCTTTGCGAGGGGCATGATGCCAACACTTTGTTGACCGTTGCACGTGAACTGACCGACGGCGGTGTGGCCGAAGCCTACAGGACAATTCAAGCACCTGATGCGGAACTGGAAATACTAGCTGTGCACGGCGACGTTGAATAACAAACCAGTTGCGCGACTATATTCTGTTAGGGTTGCGTTGCGTTGAAGGTAAACAAATTTTCGCCGTTGATTGTATATCCGTTGATAAGCGCAGCAGCTTTATCGCTTGCCAGCCATTCCTCTAACGCTAGCGCCAGATCGTTACGTATGTGGGGCCAGCGGGCTGGATTGACGGGAATGTAGGCGTATTGGTTGAACAGCGCCGGGTCACCGGAATACAGCAGATCCAGATCACCTTTATTACCAAAGTTCAGCCAGCTTGCGCGGTCTGAAAACACGTAGGCGTTCATGCCGCTGGCAACATTTAATGTCGCCCCCATGCCAGCCCCTGCTGCGCGATACCAGTCACCCTCAACGATAACCCCCGCCTCGGTCCACAGCTTTTGTTCTTGTTTGTGTGTGCCGCTGTCGTCACCGCGACTAACGAACGGAGCGGTGGCCTTGGCGATTTCTATCAAAGCGCCAGCCGCGCTGTCGGCCGTGCGTATACCTGCCGGATCATCGGCTGGACCAACGAAAACAAAATCGTTGTACATGATTTCACGACGGTGCGTCCCAAACTCGGCTTCTAAGAACTGGTCTTCTGCGGCGCGGGAATGCACAAGAATGGCGTCGACATCTCCGGCCTCGCCAAGGCGAAGCGCTTGGCCGGTTCCCACCACGATCAACTGGATTTCTAACCCGAGGTCGGATTTGATTTCAGGTAATAGAACTTCGGACAGACCGGAATTGTAGAACGAGGTCGTTACCGCCATACGCATCGTTTCGGCATGGCTGGCAGAAGTGATTACCAGGGTTGCAAGCAAAGTGCCCAGAAGTCGTTTCATTCTACGATGTCTCCGTTAATAAAAGCGTGGGCTTCTTTGGTTGTTGGGGATGTGAAAAACGCGTCAGCAGCGGTGTGTTCATGGATCTTGCCGTCATACATGAAGACGACATCCTGCGCCAATCGCCGTGCCTGCCCCATGTCATGCGTGGACATTACAATCCGCGTACCGGCAGCTTGCGCATCCCGCAATATCGCTTCGATTTCACGAATTGCGCGCCCATCGAGGTTTGCGCAGGGCTCGTCAAGAAACAGGATGTCCGGTTCTATTACCAAAGCCCGCGCCAGTGAGAGCTTTTGTTTTTCGCCCCCGGACAACATCGGAGCCCAAGAATCCAAAAGCTTTTCAAGCCCGAACCGCCCGGCAGATTCCCGTGCCGTCGCCCGCGCCGCCGATGCGCTAAGGCCGCGTAATCTAAGTGGGTAGGCGATGCTGTCGACAACTCTGCGCCGCATCATGATTGGTGATTGAAATACATATGCCTGCTTTTCACGCGCTTTGGCATGTGGAACGGCCCATTCAACGAGGCCGCCCGAACAGCGTTGCAAGCCGTGCATTAAACGCAACAAAGTGGTTTTGCCGGCTCCGTTTGGGCCCATAATTATGGTGAAGCCGTCAGCCGTGATTGTGATATCAACAGGCCCGACCAGTCGTTTTTTGCGAATGTGGGCAGTAGCGCCCTGCATTTTCAGCGGTAAGATCACCATGTGCTGGCCCGCTCGGTTTTGCCCAAGGCGTGAATTAGCAGATTGATAATCACGGCGAGCATTATCAACACCAAACCCAGACCCATGGCGAAAGCGAAATTCCCTTTGCCGGTTTCCAGTGCGATTGCCGTCGTTAAAACGCGCGTCGCGTGGTCGATATTGCCCCCGACGATCATAATCGCCCCAACCTCGCCGATCGCGCGGCCAAAGCCTGCCAGCATGGCGGTGAGTAGGGCGCGTCGCCCGTCCCAAAGCAACGCCCGAATGCGTTGCATCCGCGTTGCATTCATCGAGATCAGCAAATCATGATATTCAGCCCATAAGTCACGTAGGGTCTGATGGCTTATCGACGCAATCAACGGCGTAATAATAATAACCTGCGCGATGATCATCGCTTCCGGAGAGAAGAGTAAACCAAACCCGCCAAGAGGCCCCGCGCGCGACAACAGCATGTATACGAATAGCCCCACGACAACAGGTGGCAACCCCATCAATGCATTCAATATTGCAATGGCATATCTGCGAAAACGAAATCTGTTAACCGCCAGCCATGCCCCAAGAGGCAAGCCGATTGCTGATGCGATGATAACAGCGGAAACGGTTACCTGCAGTGACAGGAATATTATCTCGTATAGGTCCGGATCAAACGTAAGGATTAGCCCCCACGCATCCCAGAAACCTTGCGAGATACTGTTCATTCCGGCGAACCTTGTAAAAGCGACGGTGAATTAACTTCAGATGCAAGAATCCAGCAGTATCCGATGCCGCAAATACTATTGCCGCTGACGGTCGCGCCATTCAGATTTATGCCTTCGTATTCTGCCATCTATATGTCCCAAAATTAGGCGGTTATAAATTTGCTAGCTGATTAGAAATCATAAGTAAATTGCTTTCAAACGTTATATGTTTGGGCGCGCAACTGTTGGTCATTCTGTCCTTGATGCATCGTTGATTTGTCCGTTTTCGGAAATTTTGACCCGCATGGATCGGCCTTCCAGTATTTATAAGGGCGGCGCGCAATTATTGAAACAGGCCGTTTATAACATTCGCTTCGCGTCTGGATTACGAAATGGAACTGGCATAAGGTTTACGAGTGGTGATATGAGGCCACAATTGTGCGCTGAACGTTAACCATAGCGAACTATAGGCTACTACGGCAGGATATTGAAAATGACGAATTACCTTTACCAAAACGATTTGCCGGATGACTTGGACCTTGGGTCTGTCATTGCGATTGATTCCGAGACAATGGGGTTGTTTCCGCACCGTGATCGTTTGTGTGTAATTCAGCTTTCGTCAGGTGACGGGAATGCACATCTGGTGCAAATCGCGCAAGACCAAACTGAGGCTCCTAACCTATGTAAAATGCTGGCTGACCCAGATGTGTTGAAACTTTTCCACTTCGGTCGTTTCGATATTGCGGTGATGCTAAACCGTTTCGGTGTTGTGACAGCGCCAGTGTTTTGTACGAAGATCGCCTCCAAACTGGTGCGGACGTATACCGACCGCCACGGCTTGAAGAACCTTCTGCAAGAATTGTTGAAGGTCGATATCTCAAAACAACAGCAATCTTCGGATTGGGGCGCACCGGTGTTGAGCAAGGCGCAGATTGATTATGCAGCCTCGGACGTTTTGTATCTGCACAGCTTGATGGATATTCTGAATGAACGTCTTGCGCGCGAAGGGCGCACCGAAATGGCACAAGCCTGCTTCGATTTTCTGCCGCATCGCGCTGCGCTGGATTTGGCCGGTTGGCCGGACGTCGATATCTTTTCGCATTGAAATTGATGAACTGCGCTATACTTATGCTGCAGTCTTTACGTGCGGAGCTTGGTTAGATGGATTTGGGAATTGGCGGATATACCCGGTTTGTTACAATCACGAAGGTAGTGTTGCCGTTGATCGCAATCGGCTTGCTCGGGACGATTTTTCTGTTCACCAACGACGACAGCCTAGAGGGTGGCTTCTCTTTTTCCGAAGCAGATTTGGATACGTTGGAATCCGGTATGCGGATTGTTAAACCTCGCATGTTTGGCAGTACCCCCAATGGTGATCTATATAATTTCGTGGCCGAGACATTGCTGCCGGACTCCCTAACCCCAAGCCTGGTTGAGGCGCAGAAGATTTCCGGCGAGATCCAATACCAGACGGGCGGTACCGTTCAGCTTAGCGCTGGCAAGGCCGAGTTTATGCTGGAAGGCAACGA
>JAGLUD010000310.1 GCA_023134935.1 Paracoccaceae bacterium
TTGGTGCGGATACGATAGCGAAGGTAATCCTCGTCGACGATCTCGGTCAAACCTTGCGCGATGGCATCCAGATCGCGGCCCGCAAGGCCACCATACGTCGGAAACCCCTCCGTCTGGATCAGCTTCGCTCGCGCCAGTTCCGCCAAATCGCCGTCATTCAATGCCAGCCAACCGCCGATATTTGCGAACCCATCCTTCTTTGCACTCATCGTCATTCCATCGGCAACCGCAAAACAATCGCGCACGATATCAATAATCTCTCGATCGCCCTGCCCGTCTTCGCGCTGCTTGATGAAATACGCGTTCTCCGCAAACCGACACCCGTCAATAATAAACGGCCGCCCATGCGCCTTGGCGATTTTAGCTACAGCTTGAATGTTATCAAGGCTTACAGGCTGCCCGCCACCCGCGTTATTCGTGATTGTCAACATCACACAAGGCACGGAATCGCCGTGCTCCGTCAAATAAGCCTCCAACTTATCAAGGTTCATGTTGCCCTTGAACGGATGCAAATTAGTAGGGTCTTTCCCTTCCTCAATCACCAGATCGTGCGCCCTTGCCCCACCGGCCTCGATATTGCCGCGCGTGGTATCAAAATGCGTATTCGACGGTATATTTTTACCAACCCCGCCCAGCAACGAAAACAAAATGGCTTCCGCCGCCCGCCCCTGATGTGTCGGAATAATATGTTCAAACGGCATCAAATTCTTAACCGCCGCCTCGAACCGCAGAAACGAGGGCGACCCCGCATAGCTTTCATCCCCGCGCATAATTGCCGCCCACTGCTCGGCACTCATCGCGCCCGTGCCACTGTCGGTCAGTAAATCAATAATCACATCACGGGATTTCAGCGCAAACAGGTTATAATTAGCCGCCTTCAACTTTTCCACACGCTCCTCGCGCGTGGTCATATGGATCGGTTCCACAGCTTTGATACGGAATGGTTCGATAATCGTTTTCATCAGGGACTCCTGTTAAGCCCCCCTAAACATGCGGCAACCCATAACACATAAGGGGCCAGCGCTGCGGTTGCCGCATAAAATGCGTGCCGCGCTCAGCGCCCTCTGGTTGCGAGTACAGAGTGAGATTTTTTGTAGAGGAATGTCAATTTGAAATGTGAAACAAGTCGATACTTATTAGATCGTTTGGTTCCGTTCTTGTTACGCTAGTTACCGTCTACTGTTTGATAAACTGGTTTTAACGGAAGGATAATTGCTATTCCATAACCAATAAAAATCGAAAGCTTATGAATTGCAACGGCGATATAATTTTGCGCTCTTGGCCTACTGAACGGCACGACAACGGCGGCCGCCATGACATACGAACCGAAGTGGAACAACATTTTCAACGCAAGTGCGAAGTTGCCCAAGCGCCCCAAAACAGACCCCTGAAATATTTGGTCAATAACACCATTTATATGTGTGTCCCTGACGCTCCTAGAAAACCGCGCGCCCAAAGTCGAACGTTCAGGTGGGACCTCGTCCAGGCAGAACGCACCTTGCACCCACAACAATGGAAACCCTGCTCTACGCATGCTTTCGAAAAGAAAAGCATCCTCTCCGCCAGTTAAATTAAACCGATCGTCAAACCTTAGATTGGCGCCGTTTTCAGAATATACAGATTTATGAAATAGAATATTTCCGGTCGATGCTTTCCGTACTTTCACGCCGGTATTGAATTTAGCGTTCCTAAATCGCGGAAACCAAACGGTTGCATCACCTGAAACGTTCCTGTGCACAGGCCCCGCGAACGCTTTTGCTTTCGGAAATTGGTCGATTGCCGCTGCCATTTCGACAAGCCAGTTTTGGTCAACGACCTCATCGTCATCGAAAAATGCAATCCAGTCTGGTTCGGTATCTAAGCAACGCTCAATAGCCGTATTTCTCGCAAATGTAAGACCTACTCGAGGTTCCCAATGATATGACATCTCACCCGTCAGTCTTTTCACAACGTCAAAAGATGTTTGTTCAGGTCCATTTTCAACAATGACAATTTGAGTCGTCAGGTTCATAACCGAATTTAGCTTCAATATAGCATTCAGCTGTTTTTCCAACATTTTGGGGCGTTCACGCGTGCAAACAGCGATAACTATGCGCATAGGTGAGTTATTTATAGACATATCGGCTCCAAGTTTATAAAAATACGCATAGTGACTATTTGTAACTTATATAATGGAGATACCAATGTTTAAAATTATTCGTCTTGCTCTCGCTGGTGCTTTTGCATCCACAGCAGCCGTTGCCGGTTCAGTTGCCTTCATAGCGCCGGTTGTGCCAGAAATGATCGTTGAAGAGCCGGGTTCCATGGGTGGATCAGGCCTCTGGCTTATCCCGCTTCTTCTATTGGCATTAGTTTTCTTGGTTACTCAAAAGGATGAACCAAGTAACTATACCTGATAATTTCTAAAGATTAGTACACCTAAACGCCGCGGGTTGTCCGCGGCGTTTTTATTTTTGCTACTTACAAACTCAATATTCATATTTTAATCGATGTGGTCGCACACATTCGAATCTGCCATAATGTAGAAAAAACGAGCAGAACAGAATCGGGACCAACCCATGGCAAGTGACGACCTATTTAACGACGCGTCCAGCGGCGACTACGACGCCTCCTCCATCGAGGTGTTGGAAGGCCTCGAGCCCGTCCGGATGCGCCCCGGTATGTATATCGGCGGCACGGACGAACGCGCACTACATCACCTCGTCGCCGAAGTCCTCGACAACTCCATGGACGAGGCCGTTGCAGGTCACGCCAATCGGATCGAGGTCGAACTACACGCCGACTACTCCGTCACCATCACCGACAACGGCCGCGGCATCCCAGTCGACGCGCACCCCAAGTTCCCTGACAAATCCGCGCTCGAGGTAATCCTCTGCACCCTCCACTCCGGCGGTAAATTCGGCGGCAAAGCCTACCAGACCTCTGGCGGCTTGCACGGCGTCGGTATCTCCGTCGTCAACGCCCTGTCGGACAACGTCACGGTCGAGGTCGCGCGGAACAAAGAACTCTTCCGCCAGACATTCTCTCGCGGCATCCCGCAAGGCAAAGTTGAAAACCTCGGCGCCACCCAAAACCGCCGCGGCACATCTGTAAACTTCCACCCGGATGCCGATATCTTCGGGCCCAAGCTAAAATTCAAACCAGCCCGCCTGCTGAAAATGGTCCGCTCCAAAGCCTACCTTTTCTCCGGCGTCGAAATCCGTTGGAAATGCGCGCCCGAAACCATCAAAACCGGCGACGAAACACCCGAAAAGGCAACCTTCCACTTCCCTGGCGGCCTGTCCGATTACCTTAACGAAACGCTCGAAGGCAACTCAACCTACGCAGACAAACCCTTCGCCGGTACCGTAGAATTCCGCGAGCGCTTCGGCCCCGACAAAGTCGGCAAAGTCGAGTGGGCCATCAACTGGACCCCCGCGCGTGACGGATTCATATCCTCCTACTGTAACACCGTCCCAACCCCCGAAGGCGGCACCCACGAGGCAGGCTTCTGGGCTGCCATCCTCAAAGGCATCCGCGCATACGGCGAATTGGTTAACAACAAAAAAGCCGCCACAATCATCCGCGACGACCTGACCACAGGCGGCTGCGCCATGATCTCCGTCTTCATCCGCGAACCAGAATTCGTCGGCCAAACCAAAGACCGCCTCGCAACTGTCGAGGCCACCAAGCTTGTCGAAAACTCCATCCGCGACCATTTCGACAACTGGCTGGTGGGCGATTCTAAATCCGCTGGGGCCATTCTAGATTACTTAGTGTTAAGAGCAGATGAACGCCTGAAGCGCCGCGCCGAAAAAGAAACACAGCGCAAATCGGCGACCAAGAAACTCCGCCTACCCGGAAAACTCTC
Organism: Paracoccaceae bacterium; assembly: GCA_023134935.1. Classification (GTDB taxonomy): domain Bacteria; phylum Pseudomonadota; class Alphaproteobacteria; order Rhodobacterales; family Rhodobacteraceae; genus NORP23. The sequence goes on from JAGLUD010000310.1 coordinate 3,851, forward strand.
CGACTGCTCCGCCAAAAACCGCGACAACACGGAAATCTTCCTCGTCGAGGGGGACTCCGCTGGCGGCTCAGCCAAACAAGGTCGCAACCGAAAAACCCAAGCGATCCTGCCCCTCAAAGGTAAAATCCTGAACGTGCTGGGTGCGGCCTCCAACAAAATGGCCAGCAATCAGGAAATCAACGACCTCTGCCAAGCCATGGGCGTGCAAATGGGCCTGAAATTCGACGTAAATGACCTGCGATACGAGCGCGTCATCATCATGACCGACGCCG
>JAGLUD010000311.1 GCA_023134935.1 Paracoccaceae bacterium
GTTTTACCCGGATCAATCTCGGCGCTGATTTCTTCGCCTGATTGCATGCCATAGAAGAACGTGTGCGTTGGCAATGACCGAACCGGTCCGTATTCACGATGCCGTCCCATGTAATCGAGGAAAACTTTCGGATACATCAGATACCCGCACAGGTCCTCGTCATCGACCTTGAACCCGTCGAGCTGTTCGGAAACTTCCGCCCGCACGGCTTCCAGATCAGTTGGTTCCATCGACAGACCGGGCCGTGTGGTGACAGGCTTTTCGCCCTTTAACACCTTGTTAACGATCCCCTCGGGGAAACCGTTTGGTGGCTGCCCCAAATTCCCGCGCATCATATCAGCGACGCTATCAGGGAAGGCTACGTCAACGGCAGGGTCTTCGACCTCGGCGCGTGTTAACCCTTGGCTAACCATCATTAACGCCATGTCACCGACAACTTTCGAGGACGGCGTAACCTTCACGATATCCCCGAACATCTGGTTAACGTCTGCGTATGCGTGCGCCACTTCGTGCCAGCGTTCCTCAAGCCCCATCGAACGCGCTTGCGCTTTCAGGTTGGTGAACTGGCCACCGGGCATTTCGTGCAGGTAAACCTCGGAAGCAGGCGCGGTCAGGCCGGATTCGAACGCGGTGTACTGGCAGCGAACCGCCTCCCAGTAATCGGAGATTTCGCGGATTGATTCAATATCCAAACCAGTGTCACGATCGGTGTGGCGCAAGGCCTCGACGACCGACCCAAGGCATGGCTGTGATGTGGAGCCAGAGAAAGCATCCATTGCTACATCGACTGCATCCACGCCAGCATCAGCCGCCGCAAGGATCGTGCCTGCAGCGATGCCCGATGTATCATGTGTGTGGAAATGGATCGGCAAGCCAACCTCTTCCTTCAGGGTCTTCACCAGAATTCGGGCCGCCGATGGTTTCAGCAATCCGGCCATGTCTTTTAGGCCAAGGACGTGCGCGCCAGCATTCTTTAGGTCTTTACCCATCTCGACGTAATATTTCAGGTCATACTTGGCACGGTTCGGGTCAAGGATATCGCCAGTATAACAAATCGCCCCTTCGCAAATCTTGCCGCTATCAACCACTGCATCCATCGCGACGCGCATGTTTTCCACCCAGTTGAGGCTGTCAAAAACACGGAAAACATCAACACCGGACTCGGCGGCTTGGGCGACGAACTTTTGCACGACATTATCGGGGTAATTGGTGTAGCCCACGCCATTAGAGGCACGCAGCAACATCTGCGTCATCAGGTTTGGCATACGTTCACGAAGGTCGCGCAGGCGTTGCCATGGGCATTCCTGCAAGAAACGGTAAGCCACATCAAACGTCGCCCCGCCCCATGCTTCCATGGAAAACAGTTGCGGCAGGTTGTGCGCATAGCTTTCGGCGACATTCAGCATATCGTGCGAACGCATCCGCGTGGCCAGCAACGACTGGTGGCCATCGCGCATGGTTGTGTCTGTGATCAACAGTTGTTTCTGCGCCAACATCCAATCAGCCACGCCTTGTGCACCTTTTTCCTCCAGCAGGTTACGGGTGCCGTAAGCTGGTTGATCGACCGAGAACGCAGGAACCTTCGGCTTGCGCGCATGTTCCGACGGCTTGGCCCGACCTTCGGTTTCAGGATGCCCATTAACCGTAATGTCAGCGATATAGGTCAGAATTTTCGTAGCGCGATCGCGCCGTTTACTAAAATCAAACAGCTCCGGCGTGTTGTCGATGAACGTCGTCGTATAGGTGTTATCAAGGAACGTCGGGTGCTTCAGCAGGTTTTCAACGAACGCGATGTTGGTTGAAACGCCGCGAATACGGAATTCGCGCAGCGCACGGTCCATACGGGCAATCGCCGCTTCGGGAGTCGGTGCCCAAGCAGTCACCTTCTCCAGCAAACTGTCGTAATAGCGCGTGATCACCGCGCCGGAATAAGCTGTGCCACCGTCAAGCCGAATGCCCATGCCTGTGGCGGAACGATACGCTGTGATGCGACCATAATCAGGGATGAAATTATTCTGTGGATCTTCGGTCGTCACACGACATTGCAGCGCGTGGCCGTTGAGGGTGATGTCGGCTTGCGAAGGTTTACCCGTCGCCTCGGCCAAGGTTGCACCTTGCGCCAATAGTATCTGTGCCCGCACGA
>JAGLUD010000312.1 GCA_023134935.1 Paracoccaceae bacterium
TGCGGATATTCTTTATTAGCGGGGCTAGTATCGGGCTGGTTGGTACGGCGTTGGGCGTCATTATGGGATGCCTGTTCGCGATCTATATTGATCCGGTTTTTGCCTTTGTTGATGGCATTATGGGTGGCGGCGTTTGGGACCCGAATGTTCGGTATCTGTCTCGTCTGCCTGCGAAACTGGAACTGGGTGACGTGCTTAGTGCCGTTACCCTTTCGTTAACGCTTTCGTTCGTTATTACCATTTTCCCTGCGCGACGGGCGGCCAAGATGGATCCGGTGGAGGCGTTAAGAAATGAGTAAACAATCGCTGAAGCTTACAGATATCCACAGAACCTTTAACAAAGGTAAACCGAACGAAGTTCTGGTGTTGGATGGTGTTTCGATGTCGTTGGATGCCGGCGAAGTCGTGGCACTGGTGGCGCCGTCTGGCGCGGGTAAATCGACGTTGCTACATATCGCCGGACTGCTGGACAAAGTGGATAGCGGGACGGTTGAAGTCGACGGTAAGGTCGCCTCTGGCCAATCGGACCGGATGCAGACAAGGGCGCGGCGCAATAGCATTGGGTTCATATATCAGTTCCACCACCTGCTGCCCGAGTTCTCGGCGGTGGAGAATATCATCTTGCCACAACGCGCGGCTGGGGTGCCGAAAGACGAAGCACAAGCACGCGCCGAGGATTTGTTGGCCAAGGTGGGCTTGTCGCACCGCTTGACGCATCGCCCCGGAGAGTTGTCGGGTGGCGAGCAGCAACGGGTGGCGTTTTGCCGAGCGCTGGCCAACGGACCAAGCGTTTTGCTGGCCGATGAGCCAACTGGAAACCTTGACCCAGAGACATCAGATCGCGTTTTTGAGACCTTGCTGGAACTGGTGCGTGAAACCGGATTGTCGGCTTTGATTGCTACACACAATCTTAATTTGGCAGCCCGAATGGATCGGGTGTTAACTTTGTCGCAAGGACGTTTAGAGTAAGCCTAATAGAATCACTTAATTATCCACCCGAATTACAAGAACTCTCAGAGGAACCTTTGAGAATACTAAGCTGCGTTAAAGATGGTTAACAAAACCACAAAAACCTGAGGGAATATACACATGACCACCGAACCAAGTTTCCGCGAGTCCGTTGATATAATGTTCAATAAGGCTGTGAAGCTGATGGACCTGTCACCGGGTCTGGAACAGAAAATCCGCGTTTGCAACTCCACCTATACAGTGCGTTTCGGCGTGCGATTACGAGGGCAAATTCACACCTTTACGGGGTATCGTTCCGTGCATTCGGAACACATGGAACCCGTGAAAGGCGGTATCCGCTACGCCATGGGCGTGGAGCAGGACGAGGTCGAGGCGCTGGCCGCCTTGATGACGTATAAGTGCGCATTGGTGCAGGCGCCGTTTGGCGGTTCCAAGGGCGGCCTGCGCATTGACCCACGCGAATGGGACGCGCACGAGATGGAACAAATCACCCGACGCTTTGCTTACGAGTTGATCAAGCGCGACCTGATTAACCCTTCGCAAAACGTACCCGCCCCCGACATGGGCACAGGCGAACGCGAGATGGCGTGGATTGTGGATCAATATCGCCGGATGAATACAACGGACATCAATGCGGCGGCCTGTGTGACAGGTAAGCCGATTAATTCGGGCGGCATTCAAGGCCGTGTGGAAGCAACAGGGCGTGGCGTACAATATGCCTTGCAGGAGTTCTTCCGTTACGAGGAGGACAAGGCCAAGGCGAACCTTTCGGGTAAGTTGAAAGACAAACGCGTTATCGTTCAGGGTTTGGGCAACGTGGGCTATCACGCCGCTAAGTTTGTGTCCGAGGAGGATGGCTCGAAGGTTATCGCGGTGATTGAACGCGACGGGGCGGTTGTGAACCCAGACGGTCTGAACATCGAACTGCTCAAAGAGCACATCATGATGACTGGCGGCGTTAAGGATTTCCTAACCGGTGAGTTCATCGAGGATGGTGCCGCGGTTCTGGAAATGGAATGCGATATTCTTATTCCTGCCGCGCTTGAAGGCGTAATCAACCTGACAAATGCGGACCGGATTAACGCTAACCTGATTATCGAAGCGGCGAACGGGCCAATCACATCCGGTGCCGACGAAATTTTGGCTAACAAGGGTGTTGTGATTATCCCTGATATGTACGCCAACGCGGGTGGTGTGACGGTTTCTTACTTTGAGTGGGTTAAGAACCTAAGCCACATCCGGTTCGGTCGTATGCAGCGACGCCAAGAAGAGTCGCGTCACCAGTTGTTGCTGGATGAATTGCAGCGGTTGGGGAATGACCC
>JAGLUD010000313.1 GCA_023134935.1 Paracoccaceae bacterium
CCAGGGCTTTCAGTGCTGAACCGATGATGATCGGTGTGTCGTCGCCTGGGAATTCGTAAGCGTCTAATAACTCACGGATCTCCATTTCAACCAGCTCTAGAAGCTCGTCGTCGTCAACCTGGTCAACTTTGTTCATGAAGACAACCATGTATGGGATGCCAACCTGGCGACCCAAAAGGATGTGCTCACGTGTCTGAGGCATAGGGCCGTCAGCTGCGTTAACAACAAGGATAGCGCCATCCATCTGTGCCGCACCAGTGATCATGTTTTTCACATAATCGGCGTGGCCTGGGCAATCAACGTGAGCGTAGTGACGGTTTTCCGTCTCATACTCAACGTGCGCAGTCGAGATGGTGATCCCGCGTGCTTTTTCTTCCGGCGCCGCGTCAATCGCGTCGTAGTCCATGAAGTCACCAAACTGCTTAGTAATCGCAGCAGTCAGTGTTGTTTTACCGTGGTCAACGTGGCCGATTGTGCCGACGTTAACGTGTGGTTTCGTGCGTTCAAACTTTTCCTTACCCATGATAGGTCTCCTCACATAAAGGGCCGAAATGCACCCGTGGATTCATGGGCGTGCAGATAATAGCAGTTGATGTATAAATCAACAAAAATTCGTTAATATCTAACTTTTCAAATTCGGGTCCGTCAGTTTCGCATGCTCCTGCAAGGCAAAACGGTCCGTCATTCCAGCGATATAATCCGCAATAACTCGCGCACGATGGGTCTCGTCACCCTTCGCATAAGCCTTCCATTCCGGTGGCATCATGCCCGGATCTTCCATGAAAATATCGAAAATATCGACCACAATTTGCGCCGCCTTGCGCCGCATCCGCCGAACAGTCCAGTGGCGATACATATTCTCAAACAGGAATTCTCGTATCTGTTTAAGGTCATTAAACAACCCGTCCGAAAACTGGATAACCGGCGTATCCAATTCCCGAATATCTTGCGCCGATTGCGCACCGGCCGCGGCCAGTCGTGCGCGGCTCGTGATCAACACGTCCTCAACCATAACACCGAACACCCGTCGCAAAGCTTCGTGACGACGGCGAAGCGGATCAAGGTTCGGGTACTTCTCATCCACCGCCGCAAAACATCTGCCTATAATAGGCAAGACACAAATGTCATCAACGCTAAACAATCCCGCCCGCAGCCCATCATCCAGATCGTGGTTATTGTAAGCGATATCATCCGCAATCGCCGCGACTTGCGCCTCGGCGCTGGCGAAGGTGTTAAGTTCCAGATCGTACTTTGCGGTATATTCCGCCAACGCGAACGGCAGATCGCCAGTCACTGGCCCGTTATGCTTCGCGATCCCCTCCAGCGTTTCCCACGTCAGGTTCAAACCGTCGAAATCCGCGTAATGCTTCTCCAGCGAAGTAATAATCTTCAACGCCTGCGCGTTATGATCAAACCCGCCGAACTCCGCCATGCACTCATCCAGCGCATCCTCACCAGTATGCCCAAACGGTGTGTGACCAAGATCATGCGCCAAAGCAACCGCCTCGGTCAGGTCTATATTCAGGCCCAACGCTCCCGAAATCGTCCGCGCCACCTGCCCGACTTCGATTGAATGCGTAAGGCGCGTGCGAAAATAATCCCCTTCGTGTTCCACAAACACCTGCGTTTTGTGTTTCAGCCTGCGAAAACCACTGGAATGGATGATCCGGTCACGATCCCGCTGAAAGGCGGACCGATGGGCCGAGCCCCCCTCATCAAATAGCCGCCCCCGACTTTGGTCAGGGTCACTTGCGTAAATAGCGCACATCTTAGCCTCCGGTCTTGTTTGAACCCGCTTCGGGGCCTATATTCCCTTTGTTACAGCAATAGGATACGGGCCGAAAGATGCAGCTTTCTTTACCACCAAAAGTTACAGACCGCGCGTTTGCGCAGATCGACGCAATCAATTCGGCAGCCTCCGAAGCAAAATGCCTGCGCGTGGCCGTAGAGGGTGGCGGCTGTTCCGGCTTCCAGTATGAAATCAAACTCGACGATCCAGCCGACGATGATATGATCCTCGAAAAAGACGGCATCAAAGTCCTGATCGACCCGGTTTCCCTACCATTCCTGACCGACGCAGTGATCGATTATTCCCAAGAGCTAATCGGCGCCCGCTTCGTCATCGAGAACCCGAACGCAACGTCAAGCTGCGGCTGCGGAACCAGCTTCTCCATGTAATCTCCGGCGACGGAAATTCATCAGGGTCCAGCCGATAGTACCCGTAATGAGCCGCCAACTCCCAATCAACCGGTCCGTTGATGGCCGTTACCACCTCTGCCGTTAGCGATTTTTTCCAATCTTCCCTGCGGTAATACTTCGAAATTTCAGCGAGCGTCACCGCTGAATTCTTAGTCGGCGCAACCGCGCGCACCGCTTTAAACGGTATCCCGAAATCAGACAACACCCCCCGCACCTCCGTCTCAGGATCCACCACAAACCTCTCAAACCGGATCACCCGCGTCAGCACATCCGCCTGCCGTATAAACTCCCCATAAGCCGCAACCTTCCCGTTCCACAACTCCATCGGCGAACGCAAAACCGCATCCATATTATCCCGCGAAACCGTCAACCAAGGCTGCACCACAAAATCCAACACACACCCCGCTTTCGGCCCCTTCTGATGATACGGCCGCCGCGCCAGCGACAACGCCCACGAATACGGATTTCGCACACAAAACACCACATGCGCCCGCTTCACGCTGTACGCCTCATCCCAAACCGGCAACGCATGCTTCCACGCCTTCGTCGGACACGCCACCGCCTGTTCATTATCCCTTAGCGCATCACGGTAAACCTTGCGCCACTTGCCCTTATACGTCCCCTCAATCACCGCCCTAAACTCAGCATTCTGTGGCAAGTTCAACGCCCCCCGCTCCCCAAAAGGCTGCATCCGCACGCCCTCCTGCGCTGACAACATCCGTATCAGCGCCCGCGTCCCCGTATTCCGCTCCCCAAAAACCTTAACGAATTTATAATCGTCCGCCATACAATCCATAGTTCCAAAGCCCACCCGAAACCTATATCAATCAAGTATAGACAAAACGTTAACGTCAAAGAGGCCCGCCATGAAAATCGCATCGTTCAACATCAACGGCATCAAGGCCCGCCTCCCTAACCTGTTGACATGGCTTGAAGAAACCTCCCCCGACGTAGTCCTGCTACAAGAAGTCAAATCCATCGACGAAAACTTCCCCCGCGAACAGATCGAAGACCTCGGCTACAACATCGAAACCCACGGCCAGAAATCCTTCAACGGCGTCGCGATCCTCTCCAAATTCCCGATCGAGGACGTCACCCGCGGCCTCCCCGGTGACGATGAAGACGAACAAGCCCGCTGGATCGAGGCCACCATAAACACCGTGCGCATCTGCGGCCTCTACCTGCCCAACGGCAACCCGCTACCGGGCCCGAAATTCGACTACAAACTGGCGTGGATGGAGCGCATGTTCGCCCGCGCCCAAGACCTCCTCGAATCCGAGGAAATCGCGCTAATGGCGGGCGATTACAACATCATCCCCCAACCCGAAGACTGTGCGCGCCCCGACGACTGGTGGGGCGACGCGCTCTACTGCGCCGAAAGCCTCGCGGCCTACCGCAAAATCCTGAACCTGGGCTTTACCGAGGCCTTCCGCACCCTAAACACCGCCCCCGAAACCTACACCTTCTGGGATTTCCAGCGCGGCGCATGGAACAAAAATGACGGCATCCGCATCGACCATTTCCTGCTAACGCCCCAAGCTGCCGACCGCCTGAAAGCCTGCGAAATCGACCGCCATATGAGGGGGAGGGAACGGCCATCCGACCACGTACCTATTTGGGTGGAGTTGGAGGTTTAGAAGCCCCACAAAACACGCCCCCCCACACAGCCTATCCGAATGACATTTATTCGCTTGCGTTAACATATTCAAAATAATATATGCATCATTATGAATATGTATCGAAACGGAGAAATCGAATGATACTAAATTGGAAAGTCGGGGGCGTATTCCTCGGCGTTGTTTTTCTGGCAGCTGTTCTGCTGGTTAAACCTATCGGGGTTTCGACCCAGTTTGTAATTCTGGACGGGGCGATTTGGGATGCTGTTAATTCCGAAGTGATCACCCAGACAGAAGACGGAGCTTACACCTCCACCAACCCATACCTTGCGAAAAGTAACGGTAAGTATGCCAAGAATGCGGCAAACCCGTGGAACTACAGCTTTGTGTTTGTGATTGCCATGATGGCCGGAGCAGGTATTTCCTCGTTCCTGCGTAAAGGCGTCAGCAAAGACGAGCGTAACATGCCTGATATCTGGCGTGAAAACTTCGGTGATTCGAACATCAAACGCTTTGCGGCAACCTTCCTCGGCGGTTTTATCGTTGTGTTCGGTGCGCGTCTGGCGGGCGGTTGTTCGTCTGGCCATATGATGAGCGGGCTGATGCAAAGCTCGGTCTCGGGCTACATGTTTACGCTCGGGGCTTTTGGTGCGGGGATCCCTCTCGCCATGATGATGTATAAGAAAGGATCATGATCCGATGACAACTATTATTCTTGCAATCGTGATCGGTGCCGCATTTGGCGTGGCCCTTGATCGCACCGGTGCTTCGACGCCTGCATACATCGTGCGGATGCTGAACTTCACCAACCTTCACCTGATGAAAACCATCCTGTTAGCTATTGGTGTTGCGGCTGTTCTGATGTTTTCTGGACAAATGATGGGCCTGATCGAGATCGGTCACATGTCTGTCAAAACTGCTTATGCTGGCGTGTTCGTTGGCGGCCTGATGCTGGGCATTGGCTGGGCATTGGCTGGCTACTGCCCAGGAACAGGTCTGTCGGCTGCGGCTTCTGGCCGTCGTGATGCGATGGTATTTGTTGCTGGTGGCTTGCTCGGTGCTGCGGCCTATATGGTTAGCTACTCATGGGTGAAAACCACTGGCATTCTGGACAGCATGTTCGGCGGCAAAGCCACCGTGGCATCGATACCGGGCACTGAATACCCAGCCTTGTTTGAAGGTTTGCGTGGCGACGTTGTCGGCATCATCCTTGGGCTTGTGTTCATTGCCGTTGCTATCTTCCTGCCAAATAAAATCGGCGGAAGCGACAACCTTGCAGCGGTTCCTGCTGAATAAATGACTTCTCCGGGGCTGCAATTGTGGCCCCGGGTAGGCTTTTAACGAGCTTATGAATTGCCGCTCAATTTGTTAGAATAGCAAGTTGTATGAAGGCTTTTCACAAGTCCCCAAAAA
>JAGLUD010000314.1 GCA_023134935.1 Paracoccaceae bacterium
GAAAGCCCGCCTCGCTCAGTGCTGAAACTTATACAGAAGAATAGTTAATAAATCATGACCACCGACCGAGCGCAGCGAGGCACGGCCCATCCGAAGGGCGGGAGTGCCCCCCTTAACGGAGACCTTTAATGGAATTCCATGTATTCGTGGCAGTGTTGTTCGCAGCCGTCTTGCATGCCGGTTGGAATGCTGTGATCCGCCGCGGTGGGGACCGGTTTCAGGGGATGCTGTTATTGACCGCCACACAGGGTGTTATGGCCATCGCTATGGCGGCGCTTGTGCCGCTTCCTAACGGGATTGTCTGGGTGTGGGTTCTTGGCTCGGGGTTGGTTCATACGATGTATAAGCTGTTTCTGGCGGCAGCGTATCAGCACGGAGACCTCAGCCGCGTCTACCCGATTGCGCGTGGAGCTGCACCGATGATCGTGGTCATCGTAGGGTTTTACGTGTTGGCAGATACGATTGAGAACAAGGAATACGTCGGCATCGGGTTGATTGGTTTTGGCGTGATGATGATGGCGCGCGGGGTGTTTTCCAGCGGTGAGTCACGGCGATTGTTACCCTTGGCGCTGGGTTCTGCGGTCTGTACGGCGGGGTATTCCATTTTAGACGGCTTGGGTGCGCGAGTGGCAATGGATGCTACGATGTTCACCGCATGGTTATTCATTTTCGATGCGATGTTCTTCTCGATGTATTCGTTGATAAGCCGAGGCACCGTCGTGTTCAAAGCATCACCGCGCGCTTGGAGCATCGGAGCGTTCGCAGGGGTATTGTCACTGGCGACGTACTGGATTGCAGTATGGGCAATGACGGTGGCACCGATTGCACTGGTGGCAGCGGTGCGCGAGACATCGGTGCTATTTGCGGTGATAATCGGGATCGTGGTTTTGAAAGAAAAAGCCAGCGTCGGGAAGGTTCTTGCAGCCTTAGTGATCGTTATCGGAATTGTGATTATTCGGTTTTAGGGTCTTTGGAACGCGGATGGGATTTGTCGTAAACCTCCATCAATCGGGCTTGGTTAACGGCGGTGTACGCTTGTGTGGTGGACAGCGAGGCGTGACCTAGCAATTCTTGAATCGAACGCAAATCACCGCCAGCTTCCAGCAAGTGTGTCGCAAATGAGTGGCGCAGCGCGTGTGGTGTTGCGGTGGCAGGCAGACCAAGCTGCAGGCGTGATTGCTCCATCGTTTTTTGAATTTGGCGGGGGTTTAATGCACCGCCACGTAGGCCCAAAAACAGCGGTCCGTCAGGGGGCGGTTTGTAAGGGCAATGTTTGATGTAATCGGCCACGGCTGCGCGGGCGGCGGGCAGGACGGGGACGATGCGGGTCTTGTCGCCTTTGCCCTTGATGCGTAGAACTTCGGGCAGCGGGTGGTCGCCGCGAGTTAAGGACAGGGCCTCGGATATCCGCAGGCCGCAGCCGTATAGCAATGTGACCACGGCCACATCACGGGCGGCGATCCATGGGGTTTGATTTTGCAGCTCGACCCGCTCGATCAACGCTTTGGCGGCGGTGGCGTCGACGGGACGTGGCAGGCGTTGTTTCAATTTCGGGGCGCGGGTGGCGGTGATAGACGCAGCCTCGATCCCGAATTCTTCGCCTAGCCATCGATAGAAGCTTTTCACGGCTGATAGCGAGCGCGCTAAGGATCGAGCAGAGAGGCCTCGGTTGCGTTCGGATGCCATCCAGGCGCGCATATCGGATATAGTTACGGCGGCAAGTGCGGTCTTGCCCGCAGGGCCGCCAAGGTGGATACCATGGAAGCCTAGGAAGCCGGACACATCGCGGCGGTAGGCCTCGATCGTTTTTTCGGAAACGCCGCGTACGGCACGCATTCTCTCCAACCATTGCTCCAACAAGTGGAGCGCTTGATCGGAGCCTTCGGTCAAGTCACCCAGCGGCGCAATATACGCTCCACCGTTTGGGCGAGGAATATCAGAAGTTCAGTGCCTTGGCTTGACGCAAACCGTTTGGGATCACTGGAGCCAAAAACGACGAGCCCCCGCGCGCTTTGAACGCCAATATCCAATCGCAGCACAGCCTCGGAGGCGATGTCTGCAGAAAGGTTACCAAAAACGGTTGTCCGAAGCTCGCTGGCGCGACGAAGCGTTACTTGTTTCGGGGCCGGACCATTGCGTTGGTCGGTTATGTAGTTTGCAGCGCCGTCAGTGGGCAGGGCCACAATGGTACCGGAATATTGATCAGCTGGATCAACCGGCTTGCTTCCGTGTGGTTTGTCGCCCTCGATGCACAGGCGAACAACATCGACGCCAAGGATGTTGGCAACGTCGTGATTTAGAATTTGCACGAATTGCGGCAAGGTATCGGCACCAAGCAACGCGATAACGGCGCGGTGCATCTGGTTGGTGCCGGTAAGGTTTTCGTAGGCGGCCGCGATCACCGTGCGATTGGTGTCTTCCAGTCGTTTCATACGTTCTTCAAGACGTGCGGCGAAAATCGCCCGCAGGTCAAGAACGTTGTCGCCTTTGGCGTTATCAGTGATTTCCAGAAGAGCGCGCATAACATCTGGGTTATCCAGCACGACGGCTGGATCCTTCAGAATTTCATTCGTCA
>JAGLUD010000315.1 GCA_023134935.1 Paracoccaceae bacterium
CACGCTTACAAAAGGCACAACGGTAATCAGAAAACTCCACGATTGTGATGGCGCCATCCGGGTTTCCGCCTACCCACGAATACCCGTCGCGTGTCAGGTCATCAAAGTTTGCACGAACTAGATCTAAATCACTTTGCGCCTCAGTCGCAGCTTCGCGTTGCTCCAGCACCTGAATGGCCTCAAGGATTACCTCGGGGTTGTCCAACAGATATGCGCGAACTTCGGCACGGAAAACGTCGCGCTCTGCGTCGGTCATATTTTCGAGGCCAGCAGCGTGGGTGAATGTCGCGCCGAGCAGGGTGATGCCTGCAATCAGGATGGTTTTGAATACGTTCATAATCTTACCTTTGTATTTTCATTTAGCCAGCGATACATGGAAGCCCGCCTGAATCCAAGTTCCCATTGGCAATCAATTGTCAAACAAGATATCCAACACCCAGATTTCAGCACCATACAGGAGTTTTCACATGCGACGTTCAAAAAGAAGTGATGTGGATCCGTTCATCGTAATGGACGTAATGGAGGCCGCTCGTCTTGAGGAAGACGCAGGGCGGCACATTATTCATATGGAGGTTGGGCAGCCAGCTACGGGTGCGCCATCCGATGCAATATCTGCGTTAAAAACGGCGATGGATGATGGTGCATTAGGCTATACGGTTGCGCTTGGGTTGCCGGAGCTGCGGGCGCGGATCGCACAGTTGTATATGGACTGGTACGGGGTGAAGGTTTCGGCGGATCGTGTCGTGGTTACGGCTGGGTCGTCGGCCGCGTTCCAGTTGGCGTTTATCAGTCTGTTTGATGCGGGGGATCGTGTTGCGATTGGCGATCCGGGGTATCCGAGTTACCGAAACATCTTGAAGGCGCTAGATATCGATGTCGCAAGTATCGCAACGAGCCTTGAGGCACGTTTCCAGCCGACCGTTAACGATTTACAGGCGGAGGATGATCTGGCGGGGTTGCTGGTGGCTAGCCCGTCAAACCCTACCGGAACGATGCTGGATCGGGATGCGTTGGCGGCACTTATCACGCATTGCGATAAGAACGGGATTGCATTCATTTCTGACGAAATTTATCACGGGATTGAATACGGTAAAAAGGCCGTGACCGCGTTGGAAATCAGTGACGACGTCTATGTCATCAACTCGTTTTCCAAGTACTTCTCCATGACTGGCTGGCGGATTGGCTGGATGATTGTGCCTGAAGGCCATGTACGCGGGTTGGAACGCCTTATGCAAAATATGTTCATCTGTGCACCGCATGCGTCGCAAATTGCGGCGTTAGCTGCGATGGATTCGATTGGGGAGTTGGAGGACAATCTGGCAATGTACGAACGCAATCGCGGGTTGTTGCTTGAGGAGTTGCCAAAAGCCGGGTTTGACAAAATCGCGCCGCCGGACGGGGCGTTTTACATTTATGCAGATGTTTCGGATTTGACCGATGATAGTGTGGCGTTGGCCAAACAAATTTTGCTTGAGGCTGGCGTGGCCGTCACCTCAGGTGTCGACTTTGATCCGTCGCGTGGGCATGAAACCCTACGGTTTTCGTATGCGCGCTCAACAGATGATATTGTCGAGGGCGTTCGCCGTTTGAAATTATGGATGGATAGCAAAAAGGCCTCTTAATAGAGGCCTTTTCGTTAACTTATTTCAGGGACCACCAGCCGCGCCGTTTAGGCTTGTCGGGGTCTGCCGGTTTCTGCTCAACTACCGGTTCGGGTGTTGGCTCCGGTTCAGGCGTTGGCTCTGGTGTCGGTTCTGGCGACGCAACTTCAACCGGTGCCTCCACAACTTCTTCAACAACCTCTTTCACAACCTTCGGCTTACGCGGTGCACGTTTGCGTTTGGGCTTCTCGGCGACTTCGGCTTTGCCTTCGGGAACTTCGACAAGGGCAGGGGCTTCAGCCTCTGTTGCGTCAGTTTTATCTTCGGCTTTTTCCTCGGTTACCCCCTCCGGTTTACGACGACGGCGTGTGCGGGAACGTTTTGGTTTATCTTCTTCAGCAGGTTTTTCCTCGGTCGCTTCTTCCGAAACAGGAGCATCCGCTTCAGTCTCAGTGGTTTCCTCCGAAGTGTTTTCACCGTTCTGCTGATCACCATTGCGACCTTTGCCGCCACGACGACGACGACGACGACGTTTCTTAGGTGCCGCTTCTTCGTCTGTTTCAGGCGTTTCGGGGGCTTCTGTTTCTGTTGTTGCCGTAGCCGAACTGTCTTCAAGAACTTCCGGCGCGTATTCAATCGTGGCTGTTTCCAGAACTTCTGGCTCAGGCACGATACGCGTAGCCACTTTCAAACGTTC
>JAGLUD010000316.1 GCA_023134935.1 Paracoccaceae bacterium
CGGGGAAGTTCATTGATACCAGCCGTAAAAACTTCCTGAACTCGCTGGATATTTCGTGCTTCAGCTTTGTGGACGTGGCTAAACGGGCGGCGGCGCTGATGCCGGATGGTGGCTCAATGATTACGCTGACCTATATGGGCAGTAACCGCGTGCAGCCGAATTATAACGTTATGGGCGTGGCGAAAGCGGCGCTTGAAAGTTCTGTCCGGTATCTGGCCAACGACCTTGGCCCTGACAACATCCGCGTGAATGCAGTTAGCCCCGGTCCGATGAAAACGCTGGCGGGTGCTGCAATTGGCGGGGCACGTAAAGTGTATCGCACGATTGGCGAGAATGCTCCGCTGCGTTCCAACGCGACGCCGGATTCGGTGGGCGGCACGGCGGCGTACCTGCTGTCGGATTATGGCGCTTATACCACAGGTGAGATTATTCGCGTCGATGGCGGTTACCATGTCATGGGCATGATGCAGTCCGAAAACCTTTAACGCTAAATAGCGTTTAACAATGGTTCCTCTTGTGCCAAAGTACTGACAACGGAGGAACCCACCCATGCCAATCACCACATGTGTATTTGATGCCTACGGGACGTTATTTGATGTAGCTGCCGCCGCGCGAATTGCTGCCTCTGAATCGGGACGCGAGGCGTTTGCCGCAAAGTGGCCGCAGATTGCACAGGATTGGCGGCTAAAGCAGTTGCAATATACGTGGCTGCGGGCAGTGGCCGACGCGCATACTGATTTCTGGGAAGTTACACAAAACGGGCTGGATTATGCGCTTGAGGCGGCTGGCTTGCAGGATGATGAGCTGCGCGAACGTCTGCTGGCGCTCTACTGGGAACTGTCGGCATTTCCCGAGGTTCCGGCGATGCTGAAAGCGTTGAAAGACGCTGGTATGCAAACCGCGATCTTGTCGAATGGTTCGCCAGAGATGTTGAAGGGTGCGGTTTCTAGTGCTGGTATTACGGATTTGCTGGACGATGTTTTAAGCGTTCAGGATGTCGGTGTTTTCAAGCCGCATAGGTTTGTCTACGACATGGTTTGTGATCGCTTCGGATGCGAGAAATCTGAAGTTCTGTTCGTGTCTTCCAATGGCTGGGATGCCGCGAATGCGTCTGGCTATGGGTTCTACACATCATGGGTGAACCGCGCGGGTGAACCGATGGACCGCCTGCCGTGGAAACCACAAGAAGTGATGTCAGATTTGACTGGCATACCGGCTTTGGCAAAGGGCCTACCATGAAATTCACCAGTAGCGACGGATTGCATCTAGCCTATGAGGACGAAGGTGAGGGAACAGTATTGCTGTGCTTGCCCGGGTTAACGCGTAACGCGCGGGACTTTGATGATCTGGCGGATGCGATCAGTGGTGTGCGACTGGTTCGGTTGACGTATCGAGGGCGTGGGGAGTCGGATTACGATCCGAACTACGCGAACTACAACGTGCCGCAAGAGGCGAAAGACGCGCTGGAACTGCTCGATCATCTGGGCATTGAAAAAGCGATATTCGTTGGAACGTCACGTGGTGGGATCATTGCGATGCTGACGGCGGCGATGGCTAAGGATCGGATGTCCGGCGTGTTGCTGAATGACATTGGACCCGAAATTAACTCGGACGGGTTAAGCCGGATCATGGATTACTTGGGTATTCAGCCAAAGGTGAAAACGTTTGAGCAGGCGGCTGCAGGTTTGCGTGCAAATATGGGCGCGGAGTTTCCCAAACTGACGGATGCTGATTGGCTGGAACAAGCCAAGCGCTGGATGGAGATGGGGCCGGACGGAATACGCTTGAACTATGACCCCAAGCTGCGCGACGCGATACTTGAACAGGCGACGAAGGAACAACCAGACTTGTGGCCGCTGTTTGATGCGATGGACGGGTTGCCGTTGGCGCTGATACGGGGTGCGAACTCGGACCTTCTAAGCGAGGAAAGCGTGGCTGAGATGCAGCGGCGGCGGCCTGATACGATCTATGCAAATGTGCCGGATAAGGGTCATGTGCCGTTTTTGAACGAACCGGAAGCGGTTGCAGCGATTGAAAAACTGATCGGACAGGTCGGGTGAATATCGAGATGATCAAAGCGGCGGCAACGAGGTTGGCGCCTGTGGTGAGGCGAACGCCGATGCTTAGCTCTCCGTTTCTTGACGAAATGGCAGGTCGCCGCGTGTTGGTGAAGGCCGAAAACTTGCAACACACCGGAAGCTTCAAGTTTCGCGGTGGTTGGTCGGCGTTGTCCGGCATGTCGGAGGCGCAGCGTGCCAACGGAGTGATCGCCTATTCTTCGGGTAATCACGCGCAAGGGGTGGCGATGGCGGCGGCGAAATTCGGGATCCCCGCGGTTATTCTTATGCCGTCAGATTCACCAAGGCTGAAGATTGAGAATACTCGCGCGTTGGGCGCGGAGGTGGTGCTTTACGATCGTTTGACCGAGTCGCGAGAAGATCTTGGCGCCACTATTTCAGCGGAGCGAGGATTGGCGCTGGTTAAGCCATACGACGATCCGCTGGTGATTGCTGGGCAAGGCACGGTCGGGTTGGAGATTGTGGAGCAAGCGGTGGCAGAGGGTGTCGCGAAAGCCGATGTTCTGGTTCCTTGCGGAGGAGGCGGACTGACGTCTGGGATTTCGATAACAATGGAGGGCACGGGCCTGCGGGCGCGGCCTTGTGAGCCGGAAGGCTTTGACGATGCAACACGCTCGCTTGCTTCTGGGAAGCGCGAGGTGAACGCTACGCAGGGCGGTTCAATTTGCGATGCGATTGTTACGAATTCACCGGGGGAAATCACGTTTCCGATCATGCTGAAGAATTGCGGTTCGGGGCTGGTCGTTAGCGATGGCGAGGCAATGCGGGCGGTGGCGCTGGCGTATCAACGGTTGAAAATCGTTTTGGAACCGGGCGGCGCGGTGGCGCTAGCGGCGGCATTGTTCCACAGTGATGAAATCGAAGGAGATGCCGTGATTGTGGTGACGACCGGCGGTAATGTGGACACCGACGTGTTCACGCGATGCTTGGAAACCTTATGAGCGACATCATTATCATCGGTGGCGGGATTGCCGGCGGCAGCCTTGCTGCGGCAGTTTCAGCAGATGCTGATGTGGTGTTGTTGGAGGCCGAAGATGTCTTTGGATATCATGCCACGGGCCGCTCTGCCGCAATGTACGAGCCGAATTACGGGAATGTGGTGATCAACACGCTGACCCGCGCTAGCCACTCCGCCTTCAAGGAGGCGGATGTGCTGTCTCCGCGTGGTGTGTTGTATTTGGCTGACGAAAATGAACAGCATTTGATGGACGCAATCGCGGATGCGGACTTTAACGATCGGGTTACGCTGGAAGAGGCGCTCGCGCTGGTTCCGATTTTGAACTTGGCGAACATTAGAGATGCGGTATTGGCTACGGCGGCTTGTGATCTGGACGTGGATAAGCTTTTCCAAAGTAGGTTGAAAATCGCACGGGCCAACGGCGCGCAACTTCATACCAAGGCGGGTGTAAACGGCATTCATTTTGATAGCCAGTGGCATGTGCGAACCGCGGTCGGCGAGTTTTCTGCGCCGATCCTTGTGAACGCTGCCGGAGCGTGGGCGGACCAGATCGCGGGGCTTGCGGGTGCAAAACCATTGGGTATTCAGCCCTATCGCCGTTCCGTTGCACGGTTGCCTGCACCGAGGGGGCTTGATGTTTCGGACTGGCCCATGCTGCTTTCCGCGGCCGAGACTTGGTACGCTAAACCCGACGCAGGCAAGTGGCTGGTATCCTCGGCCGAGGAAGACCCGGTTGACCCGATGGATGCTTGGGCGGACGACATGGTATTGGCCGAAGGTTTGGCCCGCTATCAAGAGTTCGTCACCGAGGAAGTCACGCGAGTAGAAAGTAATTGGGCAGGCCTTCGTAGTTTTGCGCCAGACCGCACGCCGGTTGTCGGGTTCGATGGTGTTGCACAGGGGTTCTTTTGGTTGGCTGGCCAAGGGGGTTACGGGGTGCAAACCTCGCCCGCTTTATCCGCACTGGCGGCGGATATAATCTTAGGACGAACACCGGATTTTGACACAGGTATAATAGCCGCCCTTTCACCTTCACGGAGTATGTAAATGGAACAGATAGAGGCATTGGTCGTTGGTGCTGGTCCGGCAGGACTAATGGCAGCTTCGCAGTTGGCGGCGGCTGGGCGACGGGTGGTTGTCGTAGACGCTAAACCTTCCGTCGGGCGGAAATTTTTGATGGCTGGGAAGTCCGGTCTGAACTTGACCAAAGACGAATCGATTGACGATTTTCTGAGCGCTTACGGCACGGCACGGGATTGGCTTGCGCCGATGTTGCGTGCGTTCGGCCCTGTAGAGGTTCGGGAATGGGCCGAAGGGTTAGGCCAAGAGGTTTTTACCGGCAGTAGCGGGCGGGTTTTTCCGAAGGTCATGAAGACTTCGCCGTTGCTGCGGAACTGGATGGGTGCACTTGCGGTCAAGGATGTCGAAGTGCGAACGCGCTGGCGTTGGACTGGCTGGGATGGCAACGCGCTAACGTTTGATACGCCCGACGGGGTGCAGACGATTGCGCCACAGGTTACGATTCTGGCGCTTGGCGGCGCAAGCTGGGCGCGGCTTGGATCGGATGGAAAGTGGGCGCAGTTTCTTGATGCTCCGTTGGCACCGTTCAGGCCGGCGAACATGGGCTTTTTGCGCGAGTGGTCTGATTTCATGAAGCCGCATTTCGGAGCGCCAGTGAAGCCAGTTCGATTAATGGTTGGTGAACATTCAGTTAAGGGTGAGTTTGTCATCTCCGCTCGAGGGATCGAGGGCGGTGCAGTCTATGCGATCTCCGCGATGCTTCGGGATGGTGGCGAGGTGGCAATCGACTTGATGCCAGACATGGCCCTGAAAGATGTTATCGCAAAATT
>JAGLUD010000317.1 GCA_023134935.1 Paracoccaceae bacterium
GAGGCCTGTAGTGCGATATTGTCTGCCGGAGCTGATGTACATCGCTGCGCCGCTGCGCGGGTTCTGGGTCAGATCGGCACCGCGCAATCTGTCGAAGCATTGACGAAATCCCTGCTTGATGAAGATCCAGACGTGCGTACGGATGCCGCTGAATCATTAGGGATCATTGGTGACCCATCCACAGGCGACGCATTAATGGAAAATTTGGTTAATGACCCAGATAGCGATGTGAAAAAGACCGCACTAGCAGCTTTGATCGCAATGAAGCACCAGCCGGTAATTCCGCTGTTGCGCAAGCTTACCGTTTCACGGTCGGAAGATTTCCAGTGGGACGAAGACGAGTTTTATGCGGAAGGTTGGGACAGCTGGCTGGACCTTCAACTGTTGGCGATTCGCGGTATTTCCGCGTTGGGCGTCGAAGAAGCTGCGCCTGATATCTTTACCGCGTTGGCGGATGAAATGGGTCAGGACGTTTCGCAGTCAGGCATCGCCTCGCTCGCGACTTTAGGAGAGTCGGGTGCAATGGCTATGGAGTTGTTGCTCGACGAAGGCGACGCCCGGATGCGTCGCCGTGTAGCTGAAGGTGTAGCTGCGGCAAATAACTCGCACACGGACAGACTTGTGGAGCGATTATTGACAGATGTATCGCCGCGAGTCCGCCAGATTACATTGTTAAGCTTGGATACCAGCGATACGCGACTTGAGCCGATGTTCGAAGATACGGACAGCAAAGTGCGCGCAACTGTGGTAAATCACGCTGGTCACAAGTTTCCGGAAAAGCTGCACGATTTGGTCGTTGATCTTGATGCAAAAATTCGGACGGAAGTCTTTAAAGTTATTGCGAGCCATCCTGAGCTGTTTGAGGATGAGGCGCTCGCCAATTCAGTTCAAAAAGCTATTGCTGGCGAGCCTGAAGCAGCGAAGCAGGCCGCGCTGGCTTGGATCGCTTTGTCCGGTCCTGAAGGTATCAAGGGGCTGAACCATACCGTTGGAAACAAGACTATTCCACTTAGCTTCCGCATCGGAGTGATCGATGCGATGCGCAAGGCCGGCAATCAGTCGGTGCCGTTTTTGCTTGCGGCAGCAGGCGATGATGAACGCCATCTACGGTTGGCCACATTGACGGCTTTGGTCGAATTTGCGGACGACGATCCGGTATGGCCAAACGCCGCTGGAGAGGGCCTGATAGCGGCCTTGAATGGCGAGCTTGTGCTGCCCCCTGAAGAGCCGGAGGAAGAAGAAGCCGAAGTGGTCGAGGAAAGTTTTGACCCTGGCGCCGCTGAAGAGGAGCAGGAAATCGATGCTTCCATGCCGTTGATCCCCGAAGCTGCACCGGCCTCAACGTTGGATTCGATAGTGTCTGGTGGATCAACCACGGATGATGAACCAGTTGAGCCGGAAAAAACCGTTCTGACTGAGCAGGACGAACGGTTCCTCGATATTTCCAAGCAACGCCGAATGTCGAAGCGCAAGATGTCGCTGGAATCTACAGTGGCACCGCACTTGGATGTTCGCCGGTTTGCCGCGCGCCTTCTAGGCGGAGTTGTGAACGCCGACGTTACAGCTGAACTGATCAAGGCACTTGATACCGACGATTCCGAGATGCGCGAGCCACTTCTATTTTCGCTCGTTGAACATGGTGAGAAATCCGGAACGTTGCCTGAGGCCGCATTTGAGCCATTGGTGAATATCCTCGACAATCAGATGGTCGATACGCGTGTTATCGCGGTGCGCGCCCTTGGGTGGCTGGCAGGTGATGCCAGCGATGAATTGCTTCACAAGCTCTTGTCTGACCCCGAGGATTTCGTTCGCGTAGAAGCTGTTCGCGCTCTTGAGCGTCGGGGTGTCGCTGATGACGCCGTCGTTGCGCTTTTGAACGACAAATATTTGGGAGTCGGGATAGCCGCCGCGACATCTATCGCCCGGCATCGTGGGGATGAAGCTGTTGTTCCGCTGGTTGATTATGCGTTTCAGAATGACGGAGTCTATCGCCGGGATATCGGTAAGCTACTTGGAACCTATGCACCGGAAGCTGGTGTCAAAAGGTTGCTCGAAGTCCTTGATGACGATGCACACCGCCGAAACTGGTTGGTCCCGTTAGACGCGTTGGCCGAAGTATTCCAATTACCGACGAAAGTCGAAGAAACCAAAGCTGCCTGAGCTTATTCGGGCAGCCAATTAAACAATAAATGGGGAAGGACCACTTATGAAGAACTTTTTGGCCAAATCGGCGTTTACAGTAGCTATGCTGGGCTTTGCAGGGGCGGCACATGCTGCCTCGTACAGTGAAATTGAAGTTACCGATGGTGGCTCCATCGTTGGAAGCGTCGCGGCTGGCGAAGCTGGAGCTGAAAGCAAGACTTATACGATCTCAAAAGACCCTGACATTTGTGGCGAAGGCACGCGCACCGTCGAATTCGTCCGTGTGAACGAAGGCATGCTGCAAGACGCCGTCGTGTTTCTTGAAAAGGTAAAGGAAGGCAAACCTTTCCCTGAGGAGATTATGGCTCTGACGCTGACACAAGAAGCCTGCGAATTTGGTCCTGCGCTTGGCGTTATTGCTAATTTGGGTGTGCTGACGGCTGTGAACTCGGATCATACGCTGCACAACATCCACACATACGAACTGATCGGAAACGCTCGTCGTACCGTAATGAACGTATCGCAGCCAAATGCTGGTGACACAGTCACAAAAGAAATCAAGCTGCGTAAAGGCAACGGAATGAAGGTCGAGTGCGATGCGCACGATTTCATGCACAGCTTCGTTTATGTGGCGAAAAACCCGTACTACTCCGTTGTTGATGAAAACGGTCACTTCGAAATTGGTGACGTTCCGGCTGGTACATACACCATCATGGTGTGGCACGGTCAGTTGGGCGAAATCGAAGGTGGCGAAGTAACCGTTGAAGCAAACGGCGAAGTTACATTCGACATGTCTTACTAATCTGAAAAAGGCTCTGGCAATGGATAAACGTAGAAAACTAAACACCTTTGACGTGTTTGTCCTTGCCGGAGCTGCGGTTAATGTTGCGGTGGTTTTGTTGCTGCTAGGATATTGGATCCTCCATTGAAGAGGCTGATTTCAGCAGTTGCAACTGTCGCTATCGCTGGCGCGGCGCTATACTGGTTTGCATCGCCCAAACACCCGGAAATGGTGCCTGTTCCGGCGGGACCAGCGGTTCTTGGTTATGTCTATTACACAGGTCTTTACGGGCCACGTGCTTATGACGTTGAAGGTTTTTTGATAGATCGTTTCGAGGTTACCAACGCTGAATACGCGGAATTCGTCGAGGCGACGGGCTATGCGCAACCAGCGTTTTACGATGATGCCGAGTTCAATGCACCGGATCAGCCTGTAACAGGCGTCTTGCATAACGATGCAATTGCCTATTGCGATTGGGCAGGGAAGCGTCTGCCTACAGAGATCGAGTGGGAAAAAGCGGCGCGTGGTGTCGATGGTTTGATTTACCCATGGGGCGACGAGTTCGACGAAACCTATGCGCATCTTTCTGGGGTTACGCCCGTTGGTGTAGGCGGATTTGAAACCGATGTCAGCCCTTATGGTGTTCGCGGTATGGCGGGCAATGTTTCGGAATGGGTTAGCGACACCCGCGTCGCGCGTGCAGGTGTTTGTCGGGATAATAACGCCGGCTTTGATGGTAATATAACGCCCGAAATGCG
>JAGLUD010000318.1 GCA_023134935.1 Paracoccaceae bacterium
GCCCCGCAACCATCAAACCGGCCAGAACGGGGCCAAGCTCGCGGACCATCCCAATGGCAACGATTGATGGCACCACGCTTTCGGCGTTAAACCGTGCACCGCCTGCGTAAATCTGCAACGCCAGCGCACCGCCCGTGAAAAGTGTTGTTAAGCCAACGACGGGCAGCGAGAAATATCCGATGCGTAGCAGTTGTAGCCCCAGCTCGCGGAGATAGAACGGTCCGCGCACGATGTGGGACAGAGTTGCCCCCGTGAATATCGTTAACCGTCCGATGGAAGCCAGCAACGCCAGAGTGGAGCGCCCGATGGACGAAAGGAAGCCTTGGAAAAAGGTCAGTACAATCATGCTAGTCTTTGTAGACGCGCTTGTATCTGTTGCCAAGGCTGGTCAGGATTTCGTAACCGATTGTTCCTGCCGCATTCGCCAGAACATCGACCGTCTGGGTTGCATTAAGGATGTCCAGACTTGCGGGAACCGTGGTTAATTTCGTTACATCAACTGTGATCAAATCCATCGAAACCCGCCCTACAATCGGGCAGCGGGTTTTGCCTGCATAAAGGCTAGCGTTTGGTCCCATCGCGCGTATCAAACCATCAGCATAGCCCCCTGCAACGGTCGCAATAATCGATGGGCGTGTCGCTACCCAAGTCGCACCGTACCCGACGCTTTCGCCAACTGCGACAGGTCTGGTTTGGATGACCGACAATGACAATGTCGCGACAGGGCGCGCATCCATAAACGGATCACCGCCATAAAGGCCGATGCCCGGGCGGGTTATGTTCATGTGGAAATCCGGCCCAAGAAGGATTCCGCCGGTGGCCGAAAGGCTGCGGCGATGCTCCGGTAGGGTGGCTGCCATTTCATTGAATGCTGTCAGCTGTTCTGCGTTTTGCGGGTGTTCAGGTTCATCTGCACAGGCCAGATGGCTCATGACCAGCACGGGGTTAAGGGTAGGTATTTGTGCTATGATGGAGGCTAGTTCGTCGGCCTCCATCCCCAGACGGTTCATACCGGAGTCTAGCTGCAAGCCGTAGGCCGTACCTTGTCGATCTGCCATAAATCGCATGACTTGATCGGCGCTGTTAAGCATCGGAGTTAGGTCGAATTCTTCAAACGCGGTCTCGTCGCCTTGCATGTATCCCGAGAACACAAATATCCGCGCGGAAGGCCCAATGGATTCTCGCAGCACCACGCCCTCGGACGCGAGTGCTACAAAAAACGTTTTCGCACCAGCTTTTTGCAATGCCTGCCCAACAGGACCAACACCCAATCCGTACGCATCCGCTTTGATCACCGCGCCGGTCTCTACGGTTTCCGCGGTTTTCGCATCAAGTGCGCGCCAGTTGGCAACAATTGCGCCAAGATCAATTGTCAGTATTCCCCCCGACATTACCCGAAGTCCCCGCCGCCTTGCTGATATGACTTCACAAGGTTGCCGAAGCGCGTGAACTGCCCTTCGAATGATAGGTCAACAGTGCCGATCGGGCCGTGCCGCTGCTTACCGATGATAACTTCGGCCTTGCCCATCAGCTGTTCCATTTCTTGCTGCCAGTTCATCATTTTCTCGACGTCATGCTCACCAGGTTTTTCGCGTTCTTTGTAGTATTCCTCGCGGAACACGAAC
>JAGLUD010000319.1 GCA_023134935.1 Paracoccaceae bacterium
GACCATGCCGCGAACCATATCATCGCGCTCTTCGGCCGTCATGTCACCGGCCGCGTTAACCTGACCTGCAGAAGGGCCAGCCAAGGTTGATGGTGTAATACCCGCCTCCGCGGCAACCGCTTCGATCTGGTTTTCAATCACAGAAATCCACGGCGCGTCCGCTGGGCCTTCTTCTAACAACCCGCTCCACAAGGAATACGTTTGCGCATAATCTTGCCGCTGGATCATCAAGACCCCGGCATAATACCGCGCCAATTGATTGGAAGGGTCTATCTGGAAAACATGCGCCAACGCTTCTTCCGCCGCAGGAGACACGTACCAGTTAGCGGCGACAATCATAATTTCAGCGTGTGCGGCGTAATTCGCGGCCGTTGCGGCGTCACCCAAGACCCGCATCACAGTATCCTGCGCCACCCGCGCTTCAGCATAGTTCCCAAGTTGGGCGAGGTTGTCTGCCAGCATCTGGTGCCCGCGCAAATCGTCAGGGCGATCCTTAAGAACGTCTTGCAACTGCTCGACCAACTTAAGGTGTTCGGGGTCGATCTGGACGATGTCAGGCAATCCGGCTGCATCCTGCGCTGCGGCTTTTTCAGCCACGGCTTGTGATGGCCGCGCGCTAACACGATCCGCTAGCGGAAAATCTGGCATGCCCTGCACGCCAAGTCTTTGATAAACTCCGAACCCGCCTGCCAACACTGCAAGCGTAACAACAATCGCTAATGCTAATGATGCCCCTTTAGGCGCATTGCCGGTTGAGGTTTCACTTGCCTCTGCATCTGCTGCTGCCAACAAACGCCGCGATACCTCTGTGCGGCTGGCTTTGGCTTCTGCCTCGCTTAACGTGCCACGGGCCAGATCAGCTTCGACCTCTTTCAACTGATCCTTATAGATTTGCACATCATAAGACGACCGCATCGCGGTTTGTCTCGTCGGGCGCAGCAAGGGCCAAAGCATCACTGCCAAGGTCAGAATTGTTAAGCCACCTGCGAATATCCAGAAAGTCATCTTGATCGTCCCGTTTGATTTCGCGCCGACAATATCCCTGCCAGCCCCCCCCTTGCAATGGCAGAAAAACGCGCAGGGGGGATTGCATGATGAATATGTCGTGAATTAGCATAAATACGCCGGAGTTTGGCAGGGGCACCCCCCATTTCTGCTGCATTCCAGAGGTATCATATTTCGCCCCGAAACAGGAGCCCCACCAATGAAACGTTACTCTGCGTTCGCCATCGCCCGCGAAGCCTTCCGTTTCCATTCAGGATGGGAACGCGCATGGAAATCCCCGACCCCCAAAGCCGAATACGACGTAGTGATCGTCGGCGCTGGCGGGCACGGTCTGGCAACCGCATATTATCTGGCAAAGAACCACGGCATCACTAACGTCGCCGTTCTGGAAAAAGGCTGGCTTGGTGGCGGGAACACAGGGCGCAACACGACCATCATCCGCTCTAACTACCTACAAGACGAATCCGCCGCGATATTCGAACTATCGCGCAATTTGTACGAAGGCCTAAGCCAAGACTTGAACTACAACATCATGTTCTCCCCGCGCGGCGTCATAATGTTGGCCCAGACCGAACACGAACTGCGCGCGTGGAAGCGCACGTCGCACGCTAACCGCCTCGCGGGTATTCAGTCCGAAATGGTCACGCCTGAACGCATTAAGGAAATCGTCCCGATAATCGAGATCGACGGCCCCCGTTACCCCGTCCTCGGCGGCCTCTGGCAAGAACGAGGTGGCACGGCTCGCCACGACGCTGTCGCTTGGGGCTACGCCCGCGGCGCATCCAATCTTGGCGTAGATATCATCCAGCAGTGCGAAGTTACAGGCATCGACAAGACAGGTGGCAAAGCTACCGGCGTGCAAACCTCCAAAGGTGCGATCAAGTGTAAACAACTATGCGTCGTGGTGGCGGGTAGTTCTGGTGTGCTGGCCGACATGGCCGGCTTCCGCCTTCCTGTCGAAAGCATGGCGCTGCAAGCATTGGTCTCCGAACCCATCAAACCCGTTCTCGACTGCGTAATTATGGCCAACACCGTGCACGGCTATATGAGTCAGTCCGACAAAGGCGAGCTCGTCATTGGTGGCGGCTCCGACGGTTTTAACAACTACACCCAACGCGGCAGCTTCCACCATATCGAAGAAACCGTACGCGCCCTGATCGAAACATTCCCGATCATCTCGCGCCTTAAACAGCTTCGTCAATGGGGTGGAATCGTCGATATGACGGGCGACCGATCGCCTATCATTGGCAAAACGCCAGTTGACGGCATGTTTATAAACTGTGGTTGGGGAACGGGCGGTTTCAAATCCATCCCGGGTTCAGGCTGGGCAACCGCCGAGATGCTGGCCGACGGCGCACCGCGCGATCTGGCGGCTCCGTTCACTATGGATCGTTTCAAAGAAGGCCGCATGATCGACGAATCCGTCGCTGCGGCGGTGGCACACTAATGGACGCGCAGCCAAATATGACTCGCGTCCAATTCAAATCCGATCACTCGGGATCAGTTGTGGCGATGTTGATGCCTGTAGTGGTAAACACTATCCGCAGGTTTGATCAAAAGCCAAACCAGATACAGCATAACGCTGCCCACAAAGTAAAAAACGGCTTGGTTTGTAAGGTCACCAGTCATGACACCAGTGAAATCATAAATCACTCGGCCGATCATATCCTGTACACGAAGTACAAATGGCAAAACGGCGCGCTCAACGGCATTAAGAAAACTCATAATAATTACTCCACAACCAGACGGGAAAAATACAAATGTCTGGACGACTTAATAATAAACACATTTCCGCCACAATTGCAAACGCACAAAAATCAACTTTTCGACACTGTTTCGCATGAGGGAGTGCGTTGATGATAAACAATAAATCCTTAATTCCAGACGTCAAGTTCCTGCGAAAAGAGTTCATGCTGGCGATGCTGATCCTATGGTTCAGCAGTTCGGTGGTCGCACTCTACATGGGGTGGGATTCGGTTTTCCCCGCGATTGGTTCCATCGCATTGTCCATCGGATTGTCGATTTTCCTGACCCACCGCTACACCTCGCAAGAGGAACGCCGCCTTTGGGACAATCAAGAAGAAGTCCAACAACGTATGATCTGGCGCTACATGCAGATGGTCCGAAGCGGGCGACAGGGTGCCGACCCGATGAGCCTCGACCAACTCGGCGATCGGATAGAGGACAGCTTTGAAAGCATGCTCTCCTCCAAACGCGCCGAAGCAGAACTGGAAACATATCGTTACGAAATGGTTTATTCCGTTCTTGGGACCCTTCAGTGGGGTCTGGGTGGAATGTTGGTAGATTGGATACATTGATGAGGAACATCGAACTTCCAGGTTTTGATACGAGCACTCCCACGGCATATATTTATATGAGAATAATTGCACCGGTGATGATCGGGGCTTGGATTCTCGGGAGTGTGTATGCGGTCAATTTGTTAGATGCCACACTGTTTCAACGGTGTGGTGCGCTGGGTGTTGGCGCGTTGATGTCACACTATGTGTTCATCAGGTATACTTGGTCAGAACGGCGCTATTATTCCTTGGTATCAGAGATTTACGCAATTTCTAGAATTATGAACGGGAAGACAGGTGACAATAAATATTTGGACGATGCATCTCAAGACCTTCACAAAATTCGGGAAGAGATAACGCAGCTAACAAAATCAGAATCAACAAGCACGGCATTTGAAATCTCCTTCCTAATTTTGGCGACGATACAATGGGGCTTTGGTGATATGTTTGTGCTTAAAATTGGTGGAGTGTAGAAATGCTGATGCTTAAATGCCCCAACTGCGGTGTCACCGCCGAAGAAACCGAATTCGCCCCGGGCGGCGAGGCACACTTGACACGCTACTCGTCGGGCTCCGAAGATCAAGCATTCACCGATTACCTGTTCGCCCGCAAAAACCCGCGCGGTGTGCACTTCGAGCGCTGGCGTCATGCCTTTGGCTGCGGCAAGTGGTTTCACGCCGCCCGCTGCACGGCAACGTTAGAGGTGTTCGGCACATATACCGCCCAAACCTCAACTCCGCCTGACGACATTATCGCTGCGATCAAGGCGAAACGACCTGAGTGGGAGGGCTTCAAATGAGCACACGTCTTGCATCCGGCGGTTCTGTAATCGACCGCGAAACAACGGTTTCCTTCACCTTTAATGGCAAGCAGTTCATGGCCCACGCGGGCGACACACTCGCCTCCGCTCTGTTGGCAAACGGGCAAACGTTGGTTGGCCGTTCATTCAAATACCACCGCCCACGCGGCATCATGGCCAGCGGTGCAGAAGAACCAAACGCATTGGTAAACATGGGGCAGGGCGACCGTTTCGAGCCTAACCAACGCACCACCACAACCGAGGTTTTCGAGGGCCTAACAGCCACCTCGCAAAACCACTGGCCCAGCCTTGAATTCGACATCGGCGCGATCAACAACAAAGTGCCGCGCCTGCTTCCGGCTGGGTTCTACTATAAAACTTTCATGAAGCCGCAATGGGCATGGAAGCACCTGTTTGAACCCATCATCCGCCAATCCGCAGGCCTCGGCAGCGCCCCGAAAGAGGCGGATGCCGACCGATACGAATACTTCTACGCCTACGTTAACGTGCTAATCGTCGGTGGCGGCATGGCAGGCCTCGCCGCCGCTCGCGAAGCAGGCGCATCCGGCGCGAAAGTTTTGTTGATGGAGCAAACCGCCAACCTCGGTGGCCGCCTCTCGGTCGACAGCGCATCAATTGACGGCAAACCCTCCGATGACTGGATCGCCGAAACGATTACAGAACTTGAAGCGATGGAAAACGTAACCATCCGCACTCGCATGATGGGCTCCGGCGTTTTCGACCACGGCTACGCCATGGGCTACGAACGGATCACAGACCACGCCCCCGACGATATCGCCCCGCGCCACCGCCTCTGGCGTATCCGCGCCAAACGGATTGTCACTGCGACAGGTGCTCTGGAACGCCCGCTATCCTTCGCAGGCAACGATATTCCCGGCGTCATGCTGGCCTCGGCGGTGCGCGATTACGCCAGCCTTTTCGGCGTCAGCGCCGGTGATCGCACCGTTGTTGTAACGAACAACGACGATGCTTACCGAACCGCCATCACCATGAAAAACGCAGGTTTGGAGGTCCCCGTAATCCTCGACGCACGCCCCGAAGCCAACCGCCCCCTTCCGACCGAAGCCCGCGCCCTAGGCATCCGTGTGGAAACGGGCAAAGGTATCGCCAAAGTCAAAGGCTACAAGTCCGTAACCGGCGTCGAAATCTGTTCCCAAGCTGGCGAGGGCACCCCGCTTGAAACCATCCCGTGTGACGTCGTGGCGATGTCCGGGGGCTGGTCCCCTGTTGTCCACCTCTGGTCCCATTGCGGCGGCAAACTCAACTGGGACGAGGCAAACGCCATGTTCTCCCCCGACCCAACCCGTCCGCCACTGGGTGCAGATGGCAACGGTTTCGTCCTGACCGCCGGAACTGCATCCGGCGACCTAGCCACCGCGCCAGCCCTGCAAAACGCCATAGCCGCAGGCCGCCAAGCGGCAATCGAGGCAGGTTTCACCCCGACCGAGAGCGCCGCTGCCCTAGTCGAATCCCCACCCGAGGAACCCATGCTCCCCGTCTGGTCCATGCCCCAAGGCGCACCTTACAAACTGCGCTCCAAATCATGGTTGGACTTCCAGAACGACGTCAAAGTTTCCGACGTTCGCCTAGCCGCCCAAGAAGGCTATGAAAGTGTCGAGCACACCAAACGCTACACCACCATCGGCATGGCCACAGACCAAGGCAAACTGTCCAACATCAACGGCCTCGCCGTTCTAGCGGACAGCCTAAACGCGCCAATTCCGAACGTCGGCACCACAACGTTCCGTCCGCCCTACACACCAATCTCCCTTGGCTCCATCGCTGGCGAGGCACGCGGCCCGTTATTCAAACCCACCCGCAAATCCCCCATCGACACATGGCAAGACGCCAACAACGCCGTCTGGGAACCCGTGGCAGACTGGCGTCGCCCCTACACTTACCGCCGCGACGGTGAAACCACCGCGCAGGCGGTCACCCGCGAGATCAACAACACCCGCACAGGCGCCTCCATCCTCGACGCCTCGACCCTTGGCAAAATCCTCGTCAAAGGCCCCGACGCGGCGAAATTCCTAGACCTCATCTACACCAATATGATGTCTTCGTTAAAAGTTGGTAAATGCCGCTATGGCTTGATGTGCACCGAAAACGGCTTCCTGTTCGACGACGGCGTGGTCGCGCGTCTAAGCGAAGATGAATTCCTGTGTCACACCACCTCCGGCGGCTCCGACAACGTTCACGGCTGGATGGAAGAATGGCTGCAAACGGAATGGTGGGACTTCAAAGTCTACACCACCAACGTCACAGAACAATTCGCCCAGATCGCAGTCGTCGGCCCGAACGCTCGCAAGGTTCTGGAAAAGCTCGGCGGTATGGACGTATCCAGCGAAGCCCTGCCATTCATGGGTTTCACAGACGGCATATTGGCAGGCATCCAATCCCGCCCGTTCCGCATCTCCTTCTCAGGCGAGCTATCCTACGAAATCGCTGTCCCCGCCGCCCAAGGCCAAGCCTTCTGGGACAAGATACTGGAAGCCGGCGAAGAATTCGGCATCATGCCCTACGGCACCGAGGCCCTGCACGTCATGCGCGCCGAAAAAGGTTTCATCATGATCGGCGACGAGACCGATGGAACCGTCATCCCCCAAGACCTGAAACTGGGCTGGGCTGTGTCGAAAAAGAAGGAAGACTTCATCGGGAAACGTGCGCAGGAACGCAACTTCCTGGAACGTGAAGACCGCAAACAACTGGTCGGGCTGCTGACGGAAAACCCGCAAGACGTGCTGCCGGATGGCGCACATGCGGTGGAAGGGGGCAAGAACCGCTACGGTCAGGAAAATATGATCGGGCATGTGACCTCGACCTACTTCTCACCCACGCTGAACCACTCCATTGCTATGGCCCTGATCAAGGGTGGCAGCAAACGCATGGGCGAGGTTTTGACCTTCCCCGTGAGTGATAACAAAACCATCAAAGCCACAGTCGTCGATCCGGTTTTCTACGATAAAGAAGGGGCGCGCCAAAATGTCTAACGCTGTTTCCATCCTGAACGGAGCCTCCTCTAACGGGGCCGTCAAAATCACCGAAGCAGGCCTGCGCGGTATGATAACCTTGCGCGGTGACCTGAGCAGTACTGCCCTCAAAGACGCTGTAAAATCCGTCGTCGGTCTGACCCCACCCTCTGAACGCAAAGTAAAATCAGGCAAGGGCGGAGGCGTCGCGTGGATGTCATCAGACGAATTGTTACTGCTGGTCGATTACGACAAAGCCGATGCAACGGTGGCCAAGCTTTCCAAAGCACTGGCCGGCGAACACCACATGGTCGTCAATGTATCCGACGCCCGCGCGGTATTCCTGATCGAAGGGCAGGGCGCCCGCGAAGTCCTCGCCAAAGGCGCCCCCGTTGATCTGTCACCCGAGGCATTCGGCGCGGGTGACCTGCGTCGCTCCCGTATCGGCCAGCTCGCTGCCGCTTTCTGGATGACCGAAGACGAATCATTCGAGCTAGTCTGTTTCCGCTCCGTCGGCGCGTTCATGTTTGACTGGCTGTCCAACGCCGCGCGCGAAGGCAGCCTGCCGGAATTTCTCTGATAGCCATGCAAACGGCGCATACCGGCAATCTTGCTTTGTCTGATGTGCAATCCGTTCCCGACTCCTATGTTACGTTCAGGTTAAGGCAGCAACGCTGACCTTTGTAACGCATCGGAGCACATGACATGACTAATGAAATACACCAGATAACGCTCGGCGAAATCCGTGCCTACGAGGCAAAAGCACATGTTTTGCGCGCAAACGCGATGCGTGAAGGCTCAAAAGCTTTCACATCCTTCCTATCGCGTCTTTTCCACCGCGCGGTTGACGCATTTTCGCGTCCTGCACACGCATAAACCCTAAAGTTTTCTCCCAAGACTTGGGCTGTCTTCACGACAGCCCTTTTTTTTGTCCGCAACACAGGTTAGAGGGACCCATGACAGATATTCAAACACGCCCCGTAATTCGCCTTTTACCTAAAACCAACGCTCAGCGTCTTCGCTTCGGTGCGCCTTGGGTATTCTCTGACCAACTGGTTCTGGATCGCCGCACCAAAGCGATCCCTGCTGGCAGCATCGTTGAAGTTCA
>JAGLUD010000032.1 GCA_023134935.1 Paracoccaceae bacterium
CGATGATATGGTTCGCGGCATGGTCTCCCAGCTAAGCGAACGTTTGGCGACCGAGGGTGGTTCTGCTGATGAATGGGCGCGGCTTATTCGGGCGTATGGAGTTTTGGGTGAAACGGGCAAGGCCTCGGAAGTCTGGAACGAGGCGCGGGCAGTGTTTGCTGACAATCCTTCCGATATTGCCACACTGTTGGAGGCCGCGCGGGATGCGGAAGTTTCGGCGCGATGAGCGAAGTATTCGACGACGTCGAAGGGTTTGCTGCCGCGCTGACGCCTATGGCCGCCCTGATGGGGCTGGATTTGGGCACGAAAACAATTGGTGTGGCGGTTTCGGATACGTTTCGCAGTGTATCGACACCGTTGGAGACCGTTCGGCGAAAGAAATTCGGTGTGGATGCAGCACGATTGATGGAGCTGATTGCCGAGCGAAACATCGCAGGGATTGTGCTGGGACTGCCGTTCAACATGGATGGTTCCGAGGGGCCACGATGCCAGTCCACCCGCGCGTTCGCCCGAAATCTGGCGCGGCTAACAGATGTACCGATCACGTTTTGGGACGAGCGCCTGTCCACCGTTGCCGCCGAACGCGCGCTATTGGAGGCGGATACGTCGCGAAAGCGTCGCTCGGAGGTCATTGATCATGTGGCGGCTGGATATATCCTGCAAGGACTGCTGGACAGGCTAACGCATTTAGGATGAGCGATATGGAGTTTAATGAGGTATGGAAGCGCGAAGAGGTGGATTCACCATGCGTTAAGATTTGCGTTATTCACCCTGCTTCGGGTCTGTGCATCGGGTGCTTTCGAACAACTGACGAGATCGCAAGCTGGTCTGATATGGATCCGGAGGCGCGTAATACGCTTGTTGCAGAATTACCCAGCCGAGAAAAACTTATCGTGAATCGCCGAAAAAGGCGTGGACATTCGTAAACTAATTGTTAAGATTCAACAACTAGTGTTTGAAACTTCTGTAACGATGATGATATTTTCATCGAAACGTGGCGCCTTTGGCGCAGCGACTAATTCAGAAAGTTGAGCAGATAATGCAAATATGGGCGCTAGTTCTAATAATCTACTTTTTAGGTGCCTTCGTGCTGCGCGACGACTTTTCTGCGTTGTTTATGGAATCTGGCGGTGCATCATGGGTAGCTTTGATTGCCATCGGGTTGGTGGCAACAGCATTTGCAGGACCTATCCGAAACCTGTTGGGATCCTTTTCAGAAGAACGCCACCGCGCAATGTTTGCGCTTGCGGCTCTACTTTGTATCGGCGGCATCGAATACATAAACACCGCGAAAACAATAAACGCTGAGCGGATCGTTGCGGAAACCGCGGCAGTTGCTTTTATTAGCCCGGAGGCATCGATCAATCGATCTTGGGACGGTCATTTCAGGGCAATTGCGCAAGTGAACGGGCACGACGTTGGTCTAATGGTCGACACGGGTGCCTCGTTGGTATTGCTGCGCCATGATGATGCGCTTCGGATCGGAATTCCGTTGAGTGAACTTGATTATTCAACACCGCTGACGACGGCAACCGGCAAATCCTATGTTGCGAGATTTCACATCGCCGAGCTAGCAATAGGGGATGTGACGTTGCACAATATCAGCGCTGCAGTCGCGCAGGAAGGTGCATTGCATTCGTCTTTGCTGGGAATGAGTTTTCTGGAAAAGCTGGACGAAACCGTTATTCAAAAATCCCGGATGACTCTGCGAAAATAGAGCACCCTACCCCAAGATTGCTTTTCTAAGCATATTCAACGCCATCAACATTATGAAAAATGCGAAGGCTGTTTTTAATGGCTTCGGGTCCATGGCATGCGCCATTTTCACACCGAGTGGGGCGGTAATCAGCGTCATGGACACCACGATTGCGAAGGCTGGCAGGTTTACAAGGCCAATTGTTAACGGCGGCTTAACAGCCATATCCCA
Organism: Paracoccaceae bacterium; assembly: GCA_023134935.1. Classification (GTDB taxonomy): domain Bacteria; phylum Pseudomonadota; class Alphaproteobacteria; order Rhodobacterales; family Rhodobacteraceae; genus NORP23. Next base: position 1,928 of record JAGLUD010000032.1, read on the forward strand.
TCCGATCATCAAGAAACCGATGACTGAAGGGACCGCAATAATAACGCCGAACCCAGCCGATGTTGCGATGGCGCGGTGGATGGGCTGGTTATAAAGGGTCATTA
>JAGLUD010000320.1 GCA_023134935.1 Paracoccaceae bacterium
ACGCTGGATATGGATCTGATGATTTATGGTGGCGAGACGTTGCCGCCGGAGCTTTTGGAAGAGGCGTTGGAAGTTAAGGATATCATGTTGGATATTCTTGAGCGCGCTGCTGAAGGCGACTTCTAGGCTATTCGGAAATATTTAAGTTCGACGGAGGCACCTTTACGGGCGCCTCCGTTTTCGTTTTTAGGCTACGGCCCCGAAGATGAAACCTGCGGCCATTGCACCGAATATGCCAAGTGACATGTAGGTGAAAAATACGCGGGGTTTCACCAGTGACCACACGGCGGTCATCGCAGGGATGGAGCTGACAGCACCGGCAACCATGAACGCCATTGCAGCGCCCGCGGTCATGCCTTGTTCCATCAGGCCTGCCAGTAGTGGCGGCGCGATGTAGCCGTTCAGGTAGGCAGGTGCACCGATCAGGGCACTTAGGATTACAGGTTTAGGGCCTTCACCGCCAAGCACGCCTGCGATCAGGTCGGCTGGTACGTAGGTGATCATTAGCGCTTCTAGAAGGTAGGCCAGAGACATCCATTTCAGCAAGAACAGCATGTTTTCTTTGCCGATCTCTTTGAAGGTTGAACGGCGCTGGGCCTCGGACCAGAATTTCCATACCGGTTTTTGATCGATGGGCGAGGGGCCACAGCCGCAACCAGCGCTTTTGCGTGGGCGCAGGACGTTGTTGAAAGCGCCCGCTTTGACCAAGAAGCTGACGATGAAACCGCCCGTTAGGCCAAGTGCTACGGCAGCGACGGCTTTGGCGATGGCGAAGTTCCAGCCAAGTGCGCCTGCGGTGATTAGCAGGCTGGGGGGATCGACCAGTGGCGAGGCGAGCCAGAACGCCATTACAGGGCCAAGTGGGACGCCCATGGCCAGAAGGCCGGCGATGAAGGGGATGACTTCGCAGGAGCAGAACGGGGCGAGGCCACCGACGAGGGCGGCGAGGATGATCATACGGTATTCGCGGCCTTTGAAGACGTTGGCGATAATCGCCTCCGCGCCGCTGGCGCTTAGGTAGGCGATGGTTATCACGGCGAACAGGATGTAGGGCGCGGTACCGCCAAGGGCATGGATCGCGATGTTTAGGATTGCGCCGAACTGAGCGGGGTCTAGCAGCGCGACTAGGGCGATGATCAGTACGATCATGCCCCACGGCGACCAAAGCGGCGACAGGATTTTCAGTGGGTTGTTTGGTGTCGAGTTGGTTAGGTCAGACATGGGTTTGTTCCAGTTGCAGTTCGGGCAGGGCGTCGATGCAGCATTCATTCAGCAGGAATTCGGCAAGGGCGTGGAGGTGGTCGTAATTGGCGATGTTGAACATCGCGCGGCCTTGTTTGACCTGTTTGATCACGTTGCCATCGGCGAGGTGTTTCAAATGATGTGTCAGAGTGGAGGCGGGGATGCCCAGTTTTTGCTGGATGTCACCGGTGGTAAGTCCTGCCTCGCCGGAACGTACCAGTAGAGTAAGAACTTGAAGGCGCGGGGCGGACCCTACGGCGGCAAAACCTGAGCTTGCGGAATCGATATTCATTCGCACCTCCATATAACTAGATTTATAGTTATATCGGGGCGTGCGTTTTAGCAAGAGGCTTTTTCCTTACCCCCTTTTTGATGAAGCTAACCCCATCGCAATGCGAAGCACACCAAGTGCAACCGCGACCGATGCGATGATGGTCCACGTTGTGCCGACCCCAAAGATTTTGATGACGTAGGCGAACCCGAAGGTGGAGATAACACCGCCGACTTGCATGACAAAGCTGGAGACGCTTTGCATGGTGGAGCGGATATTATCTGTCGTGGCGTTATTCAACAGCGCTTCTGATGGCGGGCCGATCATCGACATTACCAGCATGAATGTCAGGTATACGGCGATAAACGGGCCGAAATTTGCACGGGTTGCGAGGACATAAAGGACCACGCCCAACAGGATTGGCAGGACTTTGACTTGCACGTTGGCCGAGATGTTCAGGGACTCGGAAATCATGTTGATCAGCATCGGGCCCATGATCGCCATGGCAAAATATCCGGCGGTGATCCAGCCGAAAGCAACGTAGGAGGGCTCGCCTGTGATGTCGGTTAGCTGGATTTGCCAGTAGGTTTCGAGCGTGGCCATGGTCAGGCCAATGGTTGCGCCAAGGATCATAAGGTCGCGGATTACGGGGCTGGAGGCGGCGAATTTTAGCGCTTCTTTCATCTGGCCTTTTATACCGTCGTGTTCCTCGGGCAGGGGGGTGCGCTCGCCTTCGCTGAATAGGTAGGGCGAAATCAGCAGGTGGAAGACGGACAGCGCCACGACCAGTAACAGGTTCCAATTAGACGGGGTGAACAGGTCTGTATGGGGCATGTAGGCGGGGATATATCCGCCGCCAATCGCGCCAACCGCCATGCCAGCGGCCATAGATGCCTGAAAGGTTCCGAGGTGGGATTGCAGTTTATCGCCTTGGCCCTGTTCGTTGATCCGCTCCACTACCCATGCGTCTACGGAGCCGCTGCGTAATGCAATGGTTAACCCCATGAGGGCCGCGACGACCAGCAAATGCCAGAATTCGGTGGAAAATACAGCGATTAGGAAGGCCGCGATATGCACGACAACGGAGATGCGGAAGATTTTGATTCGTCCGTGGATGTCTGCGGCTGCGCCAAAGGGAAGCTCGAACATAAAGGCGGCGACGCCAATGGTGCCGGATATGATGCCAATCATCCACAGATCCATGCCCTTTTCCAGAAAGAATATCCCTTGGACGGCTAGGAAAAGACCGTAACCGAGGCCGGAAATAACCTCGTGTGTGATCATGCGGGCTTTGAAATTCATGGATAATCCCCTTTGGTTTTATACGACTATAGGGGGTCTTGCAGGGGCGCAATACCCTTTAGCGTGTGCCGCCGGTATAAATATCCAACTGCCTCTTTCATCTGGTTTGGAATAGGCATAGCATAAATTGAAGGCTATTGGTGAGGGGACCAGATGAGTAACGAAATTAATTACGGCCAGATGATGCAAAAGGCGATGCAGGGGTTGCTGAAAAGCATTCTTGAGCGCGTTGCGAATGAAGGCTTGCCCGGCGATCACCACTTTTTCATTACCTTTGACACCCGCCACCCCGGTGTGGATATGGCGGAGTGGCTGAAGGAAGCCTACCCCGAAGAGATTACGATCGTGATGCAGGAATGGTTCGATGGGCTGGCTGTTATGTCTGACCGATTTACCGTGACGTTGAACTTTAACGACACGCCGGAACCGATGGTGGTTCCGTTTGATGCGATCCGCACGTTCGTTGACCCCTCCGTCGAGTTTGGGTTGCGGTTTGATGCGCATGATAATGTTGATGATTTTGAAGAACTACCCGATTTTGATGACGAAGACGATGACGACGAACCCCATAAGGACGCCGAAGTTGTAAGCTTGGACGCGTTCAGAAAGCCGACATAACGGCGGGTTTGACGGCCATCCCTTTGGGAGGATGAGGCCATGAAGACCAACGTGAAGTATATTGCGCTGATGACGATTGTGATGTCGCTGATCTGGATGATCGCGGCAGGTGTGTTCATGGCGATGGTTGGTGCCGTTGATACGGTCGATATTGACCCTATGGAGTCGGCGTTGTCCTCGGGTTCGTTGG
>JAGLUD010000321.1 GCA_023134935.1 Paracoccaceae bacterium
CCTTTTAACCAAGATTTTCGGGCGATAGAAACAACCAACTCAGTTAACGGGTAACTCAATATCAATGGGCAAATCCATGGAGATACCTCGGGGTTTCTGGACGCCAACATAACCGTCAAAGCCGCTATCAAAAATCCTAGAAAGTAGGCACCGCCATCGCCAAGGAAAATTTTGCCTGACGGAAAATTTACGAGAAAGAAGCCCAATGTAATCGCTGCGATTGAAGTCGTAATTTGAAAAAGAGTGATGTCACCAACTGTCCAGGAAATTGTGGCAACCATAGTTAGCATTAATAGCATCGTACCCGATGCGAGGCCGTGAAACCCGTCAATTATGTTAAGTGCATTGCAAGAGGAGCCGATTGCAAATGCTGTAAATGCAATGGAAAATGCTGGAATGGCCAGAAATATGTCTATTTGCCACAGATCTACTGTTTCAACCGAGTAGCCTGTCGCTTGGCTGAAAATAATACCGGCAATGAGGGTCGCAACCAATCGCGTCGCGATGCCAATACTTTTGGATAGGTCTTCCGCGAGTCCAAAAGCTAATACAGGGAAGCTGGCGACCCCAACCCATCCTAGTATTTCACGCACTTCGCCGGACTGTATTACCCAGGCCACAAAATAACCAAATACCAGTGCTAGACCGCCAATTCTAGGGGTTTGCGTGTTGTGAAATTTCTGAATGCCCAAAGTGTCGTCTATGCTTAGGCGACCATGGTACCGTTTGGACATTACGATTAGTATGCTTATCGACAGCGTCGTGAGAAATACAACGATGCTGGTTTCTGCATTGAAAAAAATGCTCATATAAGTTTATTCCATAGTATTGGCGCGACTTTATTTTCTTTCTTTTATTAGCCGATCCAGGTTTTTCCCGTAATCATTTTTATTAAAAACCTTCGAACGCTCTTCAATGTCACTGCGGGACATCCAGCCTTGCTGGTAAGCAATTTCGTCAGGGCTACCGACTTGTAAGCCTTGGCGCTTTTCCAGCGTTCGCACAAAATTACCAGCGTCCAATAGGCTGCCGTGTGTGCCCGTGTCTAACCAAGCGTATCCTCGGCGCATCTTATTAACTTTAAGCGCACCCTCATTCAAGTACATCTCCAGCAATGTGGTGATTTCCAACTCCCCACGCGGTGATGGTTTGACCCGTTTTGCTTTTTCAGAGGCGGAACTGTCCAAAAAATACAAGCCAGTCACCGCATAATTAGACGCAGGAACGTCCGGCTTCTCGATAATCTCGGTTACCTGCCCGTTTTCATCAAACCCAACCACACCGTAGCGTTCGGGGTCAGAAACCTGATAACCGAATACGACGCCGCCATTCGTTATCGCATCCGCGTTTGCCAAGATTTCGGTCAATCCGTGGCCAAAGAAAATGTTGTCGCCAAGGACCATCGCCGAAGGAGCACCATCCAAAAAGTCCTCGGCCAGAATATAAGCCTGCGCCAGCCCCTCAGGCTTCGGTTGCTCGATAAACGTCAGCGACATACCCCATTGCGAACCATCCCCGAGCAGCCGTTTGAACTGTGATTGGTCATCCGGCGTGGTAATCACCGCGACTTCGCGAATGCCTGTCAGCATCAAAACCGATAGCGGATAATAAATCATAGGCTTGTCGTAAATTGGCAAAAGCTGCTTCGAGATGCCCATGGTCACGGGGTAAAGCCGTGTCCCTGACCCTCCGGCGAGAATGATACCTTTGCGTTTCGTCATCTTGCTTCTCCTAATTCGCGCAACACATCCGTCAGACTAATTCGCCAATCCGGACGAGGGATACCAAACATATTTTCCGTGCAACTACAATCCAGCCGCGAGTTTACCGGTCTTATCGCAGGCGTTGCATAGGCAGAAGACGGGATGCCGCTAACCTCTACGCTTATCCCCGCTTGCTTGAAGATTTCTTTGGCGAATTCCTCCCAACTCACATCCGGTGCACCGGAATACTGGTAAACCCCACTTTGCGTTTTTCCTTCATGCAAGGCCGTCGCCATGGTTAGCAGTGTCGCGGCAATATCCGCCGCCGCCGTCGGTCCGCCAACCTGATCGTTAACAATGTTTAGCGCATCGTGTTCCTTGCCAAGCCGTAGCATTGTTTTTACAAAATTCGCACCATGCGCCGAGAACACCCATGAGGTACGCAGAATGGCATACCGGCCGCCTGCTGCGTTGACGCCCTGCTCGCCCAGCAGTTTTGTGCGGCCATAAGCATTAATTGGAGCCGCCGTATCCTTGACTCTCCACGCCTGTGTACCACTGCCATTAAACACATAATCGCTCGAGACGTGCAGAAACGGCAAACCTCGCGCCGCCGCTGCTTGCGCCATTGCCGCGGGTGCAGCAGCGTTGACAACCCTTGCCGCATCTTCGTCTGTTTCGGCGGCGTCCACGGCAGTGTAAGCAGCCGCATTGATAATCACATCCGCATCGGTTCGTTGAATGATTTTGGCGCAAGCCTCTGGATCAGACAAATCCGCCTGACTGCGATCCAGTGCAATCACGTCAGCGTGCCGTTGCAATTCCATTGCAACTTGTCCGGTTTTACCAAACACCAGTACCTTCATTTGGTCACCCCTAGACGGTCCCCGACACCCTCGCGCGCCTGCAACGCGCCCCACCAGTCCTCGTTATCAAGGTACCACTGCACCGTCAGTTCCAACCCTTGTTCCAACGTGACGGATGGCTGCCAGCCAAGTTCTTCACGGATACGGGTCGGATCAATCGCATAGCGTAAATCGTGGCCGGGGCGATCAGTGACAAAGGTTATTTGCTTCGCATAAGGGATTGCGCCCGGGCGCTGGGCATCAAGAATTTTGCAGATCATGTGAACCAGATCAAGGTTCGTTGCTTCGTTCTCGCCACCGATATTATATGTTCGCCCCACCGCTCCATTGGACAGAACCTTCAACAGCGCATATGCGTGGTCTTCCACGTAAAGCCAATCCCGAATATTTTGGCCATTGCCATAAACCGGAATCTGCTCCCCGGCCAAAGCCCGCAGGATCACCACAGGGATCAGTTTTTCCGGAAAATGGTAAGGTCCGTAGTTGTTCGAACAGTTTGTGATCAGAGTAGGTAAGCCATAGGTTTCATGCCACGCGCGAACCAGATGGTCCGAGGCCGCTTTAGAGGCGGAGTAGGGTGACGTTGGGGCGTAGGGCGTATCTTCTGTGAACAGCCCCTCAGTGCCCAAACTGC
>JAGLUD010000322.1 GCA_023134935.1 Paracoccaceae bacterium
AAAGAGGGGTTCGACTCCCCTAGGGCGTACCACTCTCTGTTATTTCCAAAAAAACGAACCTGGCTTGAAGACGATCGCATCGCGTCGACCGCAATATGCTTGATCGAAATCAAAAGCCTCGGTCGCTTCAAGTGGTATCGCTTTCCAAACTTATAAGGAGAGAACTGATGTCGTATAAAAATATTCTTGTTCATATTGATGATAGTGAAGCATGTGTTGAGCGCGTGGCAGCGGCCGTCGCGCTGGCAAAAAGGCAGGATGCGCAGGTTACCGGTATAGCCTTGGCACTAGAATCCACGATTTCCACGTATATCGGCATCGATATTCCCTCCAGCCTTAACAAAGAACAGCAGGAACTGGTAAAGAACGCGGCCAAGAGTGCGGTAAGCAAATTCGAAGCTGCCGCCAGCGAGGCCGGTGTTGAGTATATCAGCCGCACACTAACCTGTTCGGCATCCAAAGCGCCTGCAAGGCTCGCGTTCTTCGCCAGACATGCCGATCTAACCTTTCTCGGGCAGCCCAATCCAAAAGATCCCGGCGCGCCGTTTCAGGAATCGCTTATGGATGGTGTTCTGCAACACTCGGGCCGTCCGATTTATACGGTTCCTTACATTGGCCGCCCGGACACCAAGGTTCGCAAAGCTGTTATCGCATGGGACGGCGGGAAAAAGGTTGTACGCGCAGTGAACGATGCAATTCCGCTGTTGCAAGCTCGTGGCGAGGTTACAGTTCTGGTGATTAACCCTAAAGAGCGCGGAAAAGAGTTCGGCGGCCAACAAGGTGAAAACATTGCTGAACACCTAAAGCGCCACGGCATAAACGCCACCGTAGATTACCAAATCGCTCCGGAGCTGACGACCGATACGGTCATCCTGAATTACTTGGCCGATTCCGGTGCGGACTTGCTGGTTATGGGTGCATACGGCCACTCCCGTCTGCGGGAACGCACATTTGGCGGTGTGACTGAGTCCATCCTGCACCAGATGACTGCTCCGGTTTTGATGTCGGAATAAACTATTACTAACGCTTCAATTTCATTGACGGAATTGGAGCGTTAGCATTCGGGTTTCAGCCAAAATATCCTTGGTAAGACAGATACACCCCGATCAATGCCATAAGTATGCCCGGAACGGTAATGACCATCCGGTTTTCCAGCATTACATCGCCGATGTTTTTCATTGCATCAGGCAGCAGCATGCGCGCACCACCAGCGATCACTGCAATCCACCCGATTGCAGTGATCAACCCGCGCCAGTTCAATGCCCATATATTATGCGAATTCACGATTGATAGTCCGGCTGTCAGTGTAATGATGCTCGACATGAACAGGAGGGCGCCACTTGCAAGAAATTCTTTCCCCAAACTGTTAATCCGCTTTGGGTAAATAACCACAAATATGCCGGCCATCAGCATTATCGGTCCGATAAGTTTTGCCAGAAAAATCGAGGTGTCCATTTCATGCTCCCGTTAACGACTGGTTTCTAGGCGAACAGAATACCACAACACATGCAGTCCCTGCAAAGCATACAATAAATGTGTGTTGGAAATTTGGAGCGGGCGAAGAGATTCGAACTCTCTCAACCAATCCTAATTCTCGAACAAGTAGACCTTGAATCGTTGTTAATCAACAAAAAAAATAAATGAAAAATCGAGACAGCCTCATGATAATAGTGACACGAATAGTGACATAGCTTGTGACATAAGTGCTACTGAAACCTTTGAAGTTTGCTAATGTGTGACGCATGAATTGAGCTAGATGCTGTCACAGGGTGCTGTCAGATTAAATTCGAACGAGTCTCAGTTTACCGCGATCCACCGGAACTTTGGCGGAACGAAGCAGCCGCCACGGTTCGGTCACCCCAAAAGGTTAAATAGTATATAGTAATAAATATGGATTTTATTCTTCCATACTTGATCCGCGTAGTGCCAGATTGGACCAGTAGCGGCCCAGGTAACTATGGGCGGGGAGCGGAAGTTCGCTGCAAGTGCGATATACCCGAAAAGTTATTGGGAAGCTGACATTCAGTCTAACAAATCGCCTGCAAAATTGAAGAATAATCTGGAAGGTCGGTAGTGATACCTGTCCTTGGGTTAGGTATCCACAGCGTCCACGATTAGCAACGCGTCTCAAGTTTGCGAGCAAGAGATCGTACAGTGCTTTGGCCTATCGCTCTGCGACCCCGAAATCAACTCTCCGGATGAACCAAAGACCGATCATGAATTGACATTCAAACTGGGCTAACCAATGGAGTCTGCTGCTTTTTATCCGCCCGTTCAGCGCAGTGTCACTATCATCATAGCCTGCGAAACATGGATACCTCCCGCGCTTGGAGTCTACGTTCTTCTGCAATATGCTCATTACTGCCGTTGATTGGTTTATATATTTACGAGAAACTCGTTTCGCCTATTGTATGTGCTGTTTGAGAAAGGATGGAAAATATGGAAGCAGCGCTTGGGTTATCCGGTTATGGGCTGCTGGGGGCGGTACTCGTAGTGTTTGCTGCAGCATTTATTCGCGGCTATTCCGGTTTCGGGTTTTCAGCCGTACTGATGGCGGGACTAATCCTTCAATTGCCTGCCGTCGAGATTGTTCCACTGTCTATCGCACTAGAAGTAATAGCATCGGCCGGACAAGCGCGCGGGATATATCGCGACATCAACTGGCAGCCATTAGCAGTACTTCTGCTGACAGGTTTGATCGGCACACCATTCGGCGTGTACCTGCTGGGAATACTGCCGGATGTACCACTGCGCATTGCCGTACAGCTACTTGTTCTGCTTGCCAGTGTTTTTCTGGTTTTTTCTAAAGAAAGGCGGAAATCCACACCACTGATACTATTTGCGTTAGTTGGTTTTGTCGCCGGTGTAGTGAACGGTGCGACAGCTCTCAGTGGGCTTGTGCTTGCTCTTTTCTTCACCCTTTCGGGCGAAAAGGCCGCGGTCATGCGCGCAACCATGATCGCCTACTTTTTTGTAACAGACCTGTGGACCGGAGGGCTACTAATCGGCGCGGGGTTATTCGACATTCAGACCGTTTTCCGCGTCATTGCAGCGCTACCGCTGCTTGGAATTGGAGTCTGGATCGGCTCAAAAAGCTTTCTTTCCACCAACCCTGCATCCTTTCGTACTTATGTTTTATGGCTGTTGATGGGGCTTTCCTCCATTGGGTTGTTGGGCGTAGTATCCGGATAACACTATTGGGAGTTCGAGGTTTCCTTGCTTACCTGATGTAGAAAAATATTCCGGGGCAAAACTATGCAAACTAA
>JAGLUD010000323.1 GCA_023134935.1 Paracoccaceae bacterium
GGTTCGAATCCCTTCGTCTCCGCCAGATACTTCTTGTTAATGGCGGAATTTACTGAGTAAATACATACAATTATATGTATTTACTGGATATTCTACATTGACAGACTTGCAAAATCCCGCAACATTTCCCGCAACATTACAACTTGTGGTGGTGTTGTCGCGATATGGGAAAGGGTTTGCAAATGGGTGTTACAGAAGATCGCGGACGTTTCTATTTTGTGATGCGTGTTCCGAAGAGGTATCTGAAAGTCGACAGTCGCTCGCAAGTTCGTCAAGCATTACATACCGACTCTCGATCCGAAGCCATACGAAAAGCCCCTGCAATCGAAGAACAGTTCATCGCCTATTGGGAAGATTTACTCGCTGGGAATGATGCGGATGCCATTTCACGCTGGGATACGGCACGCCGTCTCGCAGCCTCAAAGGGGTTTGTATATAAGCCGATTGAAGAACTTGCATCTGGTCCAATCGAAGACCTACTAGCCCGGCTAGAGGAAATTTCTTCTAAAGGCGCGCTTTCCCCTTCAAATGTTGTGTCCGCTGTTCTGGGAACAGCTGAGGCACCTCGACCAGTTTTATCAACCGTCGTTCAGGAATATTTTGAATTGACCCGAGATCGCTTAAAAGGAAAGTCACCGGATCAGATCAGGCGCTGGCAAAACCCTCGCCTGCGCGCAGTTCGAAACTTTATTGGGCAAATTGCGGATAAGCCGATTGGTGGCATTACGCGCGAAGATGCGTTGGTTTTTCGGAATTGGTGGTCTAACAGAGTCGCGGGCGGCATGGATGCATCAAGTGCCAATAAAGATTTTGGCCACTTGTCTGATTTGTTTCGAACTTGGTGCGAATTAAAGGGGCATGATCTCGACAACCCGTTTGCGCGTTTACGCTTTCAGGAAGGTGAGAAGAAAACCGGTGCTCCGTTTTCACCAGATTGGATTGCCAATCACTTATTAGCAAAAGATGCGTTCATCGGGTTGGGGGATGAAGCACGTGATATTTTCCTTGTGATGATCAACACCGGCGCGCGGCCTTCCGAAATCATCGACGCTAACCCCGAAGATTTTTCTGTTGATGCGGAAATTCCGGTGTTTTCAATCAAACCCAATTCAAAGCGGGCATTAAAGACGCGCCAGTCCCGGCGAGATATCCCATTACTTGGTGTTTCGCTGAAAGCAGCCAAGAGATTGATCAAGTCGGATGGATTGGCGCGTTACAAAGGTAAATCAGCGCATTGGTCGGCAGCAATTAACAAGCATCTGACCGAAAACAATCTTCGGGAAACACCCCGTCATACGGCTTACAGCCTTCGCCACTCATTTGAAGACAGAATGCTTGAAGGCGGGATTGATGACCGTATCAGGGCCGAGTTGATGGGTCACAAATATGCGCGGCCAGCATATGGTCTTGGCGGGGCATTGGAAACCAAGCGGGATCTGTTAAAGCCAATATCGTTTTGAACCCATGTAGTGGGTGTATTCACATTTTTATCAATCTGTTCGGTTACTTTACGGTCACAAATACAACCTTTGGGGTTGAATGGTTTGATTGAAGTTGGAGGCAAACGATTTAGGCAATGGAGCTCGCCTACTTTCCGTCGAGGGCAATAATATGATTTACGTACTCGGGAAAGGATGGGCTGTATGGGACGGATCGAAGTTTGCATTCCGTGGGGGTAAATTAAAGGTGCGCAAAAAAGCAGCAACTCTTTGCAATATTGTTCGTGAAGATGCCAAGGCAGCATGGGATGCCGAGATAGACGTGGCAACATTACAAAACGCTTTGGATAGTGATCTGAAAAAACGCAACCCGACATTTACGGATCACGACGGGGCGCGCAGGTTCTTGTGTAGTGGCAAAGTTGTAAAACTTAAGCGGCATGCAACAAAATGCGGAAATGCCCGAATATTTGAAACTGCGTTGAAGGTTTGCGAACATCAAGTAAGCGTCGATATCACGGAATTAGACCGAAACCCGTGGTCTTTTGTTGTGCCAAACGGGGTCATTGATCTTAAGCGCGTGATTGAAACCAAGATCCCGAAATCATTGTCAGCCGAAGAAGCACTCAAAATCAAGCGCAGTTGGTTGCGTGAAACTAATCGTGCGGAATGGCCAACAAAAAGTGGAGGCGTGCCGTTCGATCCGACAGCTACATGTCCTGAATGGGAAGCATTAATCGAACTTGTTCTGCCACATCGTGCTGTTCGAGCATGCTTTAAACGTTCAATTGGAATGCTCTTGTTTGGGCGCAACGAAAGCCAAGTCGCATTGATGTTGCGAGGCGGTGGAGGCAACGGGAAATCCACCGTTGTTCAAGCTATATCTTATGTGCTGGGGAAGAAGGATGGTTACGTAGCACCCTGTAAGATCGAAATGTTCCTCGTCACGCATAACCAGAATCCGGGACAAGCTGCACCGGAAGAGGTCGATCTTCCCGGCGCGCGGGCCTATATCGCCTCAGAGCCCGCTGCGACGGACGAACTCAGTGCAAAGAAGATCAAGGAGCTGACTGGTGGAGATCCTCGTCCTGCACGCGCGCTTGGTACGGACCAGTTTATTTACCGACCGACAGGCGTGCCAATCCTCTCGTTCAATCGAACACCTAGGATCAGGGATGAAGACGAGGGAACGCGCCGTCGGCTGGTATTCTTTCCGTTTGATGTCAATCTACGCGCCCTGCCGAAAAACAAGCAGCGGGATCCGTCAGAGATCGCAGGCGTCCTTAAGCACGAGGCATCTGGAATACTGAACTGGATGATCGAAGGGTTTATCGACTATAAAAAGGAAGGCCTCGATGTGCCGCCGATCATGGAGGAACTGAAGTCAACGCTAATGGAGGCGGCGGATCCGGTTGGCGAATTTATCAAGGATTGTTGCCGTGCGGAAACTGGAGAATTGATAAATGTGAAGGAAATGTATCGAGTTTATCAGGCTTGGTGCGAACGAACATCATCAACAGAATACAAATCACGGGACTTTCTAATTTGATGTTGGAGAAAGGTTACAAGCGGAAAAAGACGCGTGGGGGGTATTGGCATTACGTCGGCCTTAGCTGGGCATCGGGTGCCAGCATGGACGGGCTTTTAGAGGCGAGCGGATATGGCCACCAAAGCACCTCTTCGATCAGCATAAATCGGGGAGATATTGAAGTAAATAAATCGTTCTAGAGTTCAAATATGAGGAGAAACCATCTGTTATTAGGTCGCTTTCCCCGCGCCCCATCAGTTGGATCACAACTCCAACCGTAGCAATACGCAAAGAATGACTGTGGGCAGCCTGAAAAAGCTGCCCTTTTAAATGCAAATTTTCCCTGTATTCCTGATTACTCCTCAGTTTAAGTCAATGAATACAATCTCTCTGTAGAGAAAAGGGAAAGGGGAGTTTGTCTATAGATTATAGAAAAATATAAAAAAAGAACAATAATATACATACATTGCCGAAAACATTTATCCCCGTCCCTTTTCCTCAATTGCGCCCTGGTAGGGTACTTGGTGTTTTCGAAGGGTGGAGGATACTATTGTAAATTTGAACTCAGCCCGTCTCCATTCAAGCCCCGGTTGCAAATAAAGTGTGGTAACGCCAATCTGCAAAAAAGTCGAGCAGCATCGGCGCTAGTTATCGAGAGAATATAAAGTTTCCCGATTAATCTAATTCGCTCAAACGGAACTTTACGCGGCATGTGAGCGAGAGATACGCTTGCCTAGGTGCTAGTGTAAAACGCAGAGCAATAATGGAC
>JAGLUD010000324.1 GCA_023134935.1 Paracoccaceae bacterium
TATGACGCGATCAAAGCATACTATGGTTCTTCGGACTGGATGGATACGCCTACACCTATGTTGGCACATCCTGACAAAGTTGCTGGCATGCCAGCTGCGGCGCATCCAACACTGGAAAGCCACATCGTTATTGCTGAATCTACGGAAGGCCGCCACTTCGTTGCCAACCCGTACTTCTTCATGGTTGATACAGCTGGTAACCAGCTTCCATACATCAACGAGCATGACGAGATCTTCGTTTCCGAAACTGAAGTACGTTTGCTGAAACTGATCAACGCTGAAGTCGACTATAAGACACAGGCGCTGAATCTTGATGATGCACCACTTCTGTTGGAAAATCAGGAACGTGGCGACTATACAGTTTCCATTCGTCCACAGATCCGCACAGGTACTTTCGCATTCAACGTTACGTCGGATGATGAAGGTAAGCGCGAAGTCTTTGGTAACCTGAAGTTCCGTCAAGCGATGTCTGTTGCGATCAACCGCGCAGAAATCAACGAAGTTGCGTTCTTCGGTCTGGGTACTCCTATCCAGTACATCCCGTTCTCGCCACTGCCATCGTTCGTAACGGATGATATGGCTAATCACTATGCGCAGTATGATCCTGCCATGGCGAATGCGCTTCTAGACGAAATTGGTCTTGTTGATGCAGACGGCGACGGAAACCGTGACCTGCCAAATGGCGATCCTCTTGTTCTGAACCTACAGTTCGCAACACAGGGTATCTCCAGCAAACTGGTAGAGCTTGTTGGCCAAAACTGGAAAGACGTTGGCGTAAACGCAGTTGTTAAAGAAGTTACAACTGACGAATATCGTTCGGCTCAATCTTCCAACCAACTTGACGTGACCATGTATGCCAAAGGTATGCCACTGGCCGTTATCCTAGGTAACTCGGAGCTGTTTACACCTCCATACGAGAACTACTTCGGGATGCGTACAGCGATACTTTGGGCTGAATGGGTCGACACAAAGGGTGCTTCCGGTGTTGAGCCTCCTGCTTGGGCAGGCGTAATGGCTGACGACATTCTGGCGTTCCAGGGTGCAACAGCTGGTTCGGATGAATCCAACGCGCTAGGTGCCAAACTGGTACAAGCGATGGTGGATAACCTTCTGTTCATTGGTACTGTTAAAGCGGCTGCGCCGGTTTACCACTCCAATTCGCTGAAGAACTTCCCCGAGTTCCAGACTGCGTCTTACTCCTACTACTGGTCCTACCCTTACCGTGGGCCACAGTGGTCGCTTGAAGAGTAATCTTCAGACCTAAGAAAACCGACCGTGGGCAATTCCGATTGCCCACGGTTCAATAATAAAAGGACTAAAATGGTCCACACTAATACTCCGGGGGCGTAATTTTCTAATGCTGCAATTCTCCAAATTTGTGCTTGTACGAGCCTCGCTCGCCATTCTGACACTGATCCTCGTGTCATTCATCGTATTCTCCTTGATGGAGCTGGTACCCGGCGATTGCGCCGAGCGGTATCTGGCCTTCAAGAACTCTCAAGGCTCGATCATCTCGCTCGCCGATATTGACGCAGAGCGTGTTCGCCTTGGCCTAGATCAACCTTATCTGACACGCTGGGTTCAGTGGATCATCAACGCATTCCAAGGAGAATTCGGTGACAGTTGTATCCAACGCCTGAACATCAGCCAGCTTTTGGGGCAGAAATTCTATATCAGTCTTGGCATTTGTCTTTCTTCCCTCGTATTGGCTTATATCATTGCGATCCCTGTCGGCATCATCTCGGCTACATCGAACAACGCGGCTCTTAACAACAGCTTGCGTCTGGTCAGCTACATGGGCCTTGCCCTGCCAAACTTCCTACTGGCGCTGATGATCATGCTTTTCTCGACCATGATGTTCGGGAACAGTTTGACGGGATTGTTTTCCAAAGAATTCAGAGACGCGGCATGGTCTTACGAAAGGGTCATGGACTTCCTCGGCCACGTTTGGCTACCGATCTTTATCCTCGGCTGGTCCGCGACCGCTTTCGCTATTCAAACCGTGCGCGCTTTGATGTCCGATGAAATCGGCAAACTATACGTGACTGCCGCAGAAGCACGCGGGGTGTCCGGCAGCCGTCTGTTAATGCGCTATCCGGCGCGACATGC
>JAGLUD010000325.1 GCA_023134935.1 Paracoccaceae bacterium
GATCCAACAGGGCCGGATCACAGAAACTGGTGGAAGCGAAGATAACCCCCTCGGCCCCTGTCTCTTTGACAGCGCGAACTAGGAACTGACCTTTTTCCGCTTGGTTCGGTTCGTATTTTGCAGCGGTGGACATCGAGTGATGCAAGAACGCCTGCGAAAGGTTGTAAACTGGGTCACCATCGGTCGGCACATCCTTGGTTAGCCAACGGCTGACCAACATAAAGTCGTCATCGACAACATAGCAGCCTGATAGCTCCAATGATTTGATCAGATTTAGTGGTGGCTGTTCACAGAACATGCCGGTGACAATAACTTTCGAGTTATCCTTCATTGGCCGCGTTTCGGCCTTGGCCGCATCAATATACTGTCGCAACATTACGCTGTGTTCTTCGACCGATAAAACAAGACCAGCCCGAATTATAAGATAAGCCTCGGAAGCCGGTGCCTGCCAAGGCAACGCCGCGCGAAGTGCATAAAGCTCGTTCACTAGTTTACGGTTTTCATTGTAAACCGCGATGGAGACGTTGATGTCATCGTCGGAGATCTTACGACCGGCCAGCTCTTCCAGATCATGCAATAGCTCGCGCATTTCACCGATATAGAATGTACCACCGATTTCGTCTTTGTAAGTTTGCGGCACGTCAAAATATTTGGAATATGTGTCCGGGAAAAGCATCTTCCACATACCCGACAGGTTGCGGATCACGTCGCAAATCGACGGGAACAACATACCGTCTACAAAATCAAGGCGACCTGAAATTCCCAGCTCGATAGTTGAGCGAGGAATACGACAGATATAACTTTGATAGTACGCATCGCCGTGAATAACCTCGAGGTTATCACCGCCACCCAAGATGCCCAACGGCAACATTCCGGCGGCATGAATCAATTCACGAGGTATATATACCGGCAGATAACCGATAACCTTGCGGCCCTTTTCGGCGTCTTTCCATTCGCGCGCTGCGGTGAAGCTCAGATCTTCATAAAGCTCTTGCGCTCGTTCAACGATTTCGGATGTGGATGGAGTGCTCATTGGTTCTCCCACTTGGCTTGGCGTTTAGCGAGGAAGGCCGTCAGACCCTCAACCGCGTCACGTGTTGACATTAATTCGTTTAGATAAAGCGCTTCGACCTCGTCCAGTCGGGCATTCATACGTCGACAAAACTCGGCACGTGCGGCCCTTACAGCCAGACGTAGTGACGAGGCGCTCTTAGGTTTTAAGTGTTGCTCGATGTATGCTATTGCAGCGGCTTCCGGATCGTCCGAAAGTACATCGACAAGACCTGCAGCTGATGCCTCTGCGCCGCTTATTGATCGGCCAGAGTAAAGCAAATCTTCAGCTTTTGCTTGCCCCATACGTTCGGGCATCAGACAGCTTGCAGCTGGCGCAAAAACACCGAGCATCATTTCCGGTTGTCCCAGATTGGCGTCGGTTGTGGCATAAATCATATGCCCCGCCATCGCCACTTCAAGCCCGCCACCAAGGCATTGACCGCGTACGGCAACCAGCACCGGTACCGGATAATTCAGCATTCGTTTGACTAGCGTATGTAGCGAACCAAGCATTTCAGCGCAGCTTTCTGGCAAGTGCTCCTCAACCGAAGCACCAAAGCTGAAGTGCGGTCCTTCTGCCTCAATCAACACGGCGGCCAAATCTTTGTCATTCTCATGCGTTGACAGGGCAGCATCCAATGCTGCGATCATCTCGGCATCTACGATATTCGCCTTAGGTCGATTCAACCGAAGCCGTAGTGCCGCGCCGTCAAGCGCAGTAGATATGCTTAAACAGTCGCTCACGAACGAACTCCTGGCATGTGGCCATCGATAAATTCCTGCGTCCATTTCGCCCCTTCAGCCAATTCACGACGAACGGCGACGAAATCAACCTCGCGGCCAACTTCACGCGTGCCCTCGTTAAAGGCGCGGAAGCCCATGTTTGCCTCCGTCATCATATTACCGCCCAACCAGGCGCGCGAGTTTTCCTTATTCATGTTCCATGCGTTCAACTTCGGCTTGCGCAGCTCTTCGACCGATTTGGTCGTGCAATCAGGGAAGGTTTGCAGAAGTTTGGCGCATAGCTCGTCGACTTTGGCATCAAGTGCGGAAAGATCCATGGTTCCAGTCTTCATCAACGCTTTACCTTGCGCAAACGCATCTCCGGTTTTCATTTCGCCATGTAATTGGCGGCCCATGAAGTCTGTCTTCAATTCAGTTTCGACCATTGGATTGGCGACATATTCACCGTCAACTTTCAGGCCCGGCACGATGTCTGTCAGAATACCCAAACGCATAGCCTTTTGCGCCGTGAAGCTTTCGCAAAGCACACCCGAGTTCATCGCCTGCTCGCATCCGATCATTACCGGAAGGAAATCCGTCGAACCGCCAATGGCAGCCGAACCGTGCTTAGGACCAGCTTGGCCAAATCGCGCCATATCTTGGGCAATCGAGAAATCGCAGGCCATACCAATCTCTTGACCACCGCCGATACGCATTCCGTTCACGCGGCAGATGACAGGCTTGTCACAACCCAAAATGGCAGAAACCATATCATTGAAAAGGCGCATATACTGGCGGTATTCATGTGGGCGACCCGCGTAATATTCCGCGTATTCTTTCGTGTTACCACCCGTGCAAAACGCTTTATCCCCTGCTGCGGTAAAAACAACGGCATTTACATCGCGCATGTTTGAGGCAGCACGGAAAGCCAGAATGACAGACTTCACCATATCGGTAGTGTAGGAGTTAAATTGGCTGGGATTATTAAGGATAATCCAAGCGTTATAAAGCCCCTCGACAGGTGTGCCATCAAGCAACTTGGCGGGGCGTTTTTCAAACAAAACTTGATCAGTAATTGCAGTGCGGACATCGTCGGCAACCAGATCGTGAGATTCGAAATTAAAAGTCAATTTATTCTCCTTAGCGGTTCAAGGAACGAGAATCTGACGGCGGATTAACTTGCCGTCATGAACGTCCTTGAAAACCTGATTGATCTCGTTAAGCGGTTTTTGTTCGATAAACGGAGCAAGCTTAACTTTGCCGCTCAAAACCAGTTCCAGCGCCCCAGGGTAAAGTTCTGGTGGGCAGCCCCAATTGCCCAGTAAACGGGCATGAAAAGCCATTAGGTTCGACAAGCGAACCTCGACCTTATCCATAGTAAATCCGACAACACACATAGTTGCACCGTGGTTCATCAATCCGAACGCAGCGGTCTGCCCTGCGGCCGTACCCGAGCATTCCATGATGATCCATTCGCGGGTTTTCAAACCATTTGCCTTGGCAAACCCGATAATCTCACCTTTCAACCCACGTGCATCGTAATCGCGAGCATTCAAAGTCAAAGCGGCACCATATTGGCTGACCGCATCCAGTTTTTCTTGTACTACATCAATGGCAACCACAGTTGCCCCCATTGCCGCCGCAACCTGCACGGCATAACCACCAACGCCGCCGGTGCCGTTAATAATCACCAGGTCGCCCTCGCCCACACCGGCCTGAACCGCTGCTTGATAAGGCGTGGTCAAAGCGTCCGCGACAACCGAGACATCAGCCAACTCGAGACCCACAGCACTTAGCCGATCCATATCGACTGTACACAATCCACGTGCCGGAACTGTTATGTGGCTTGCGAAGCCGCCCTGAATGTCATTCCCGGGCATTTTCTGTGTTTTACAAATCGTACCCTTGCCGCGCGCACATGCCTCACATTCACCGCAAGGCATCACCGCAGGTATTATGACTGTCTGTCCAACCCATTCTTCTGCGCCTTCACCAGCAACCGTCACGACACCACTGATCTCGTGACCTAACGTAAGGGGCAATGGAACGTTGGTTCGCACGCCATCATAGTAGAATCCCAAATCAGTATGACAAACACCGCAACCAGCAACTTCGACGATGACTTCACCCGCTTTGGGTCGGTCAGGTGTGAATTCCACCATTTCCAGTGGATCCTCTCCTGAAATCATCATCCAGCGTCTTGACATTAAACTCTCCAATTTTGCCACCATGCCTACATTGACAAGGCAATAAATCTTGATTATCGTAAAATGGTACTCCAATACTTTTATTAGGTCAACCGGAAATCAAAATGCGAATGGAACTAAAATGAACACCAGCGTAGACCCTAGAAAAAACGTATCATTTGCCATCGTTGGTTCAGGCGGAATGGGCGCAATCACGGCCGGGTCGATTCTATTAGAGGCGGCGGGCAAAGCTGGTTTGCATGGACTATTGAATCGCTCTGTGGGACCACAAATTCGCGGAGGTGAAGCTGCAGCACTTGTGCGCCTATCGACACAACCCGCCTTTTGCATGTCTAAGGAGTTTGACATTCTGGTTGCGTTGGATTGGAAAAATGCTGACCGCTTTATAAACGCAATGCCGGTTGCCGAAGGCGGATTAGTTATCGCAGATCCGGCCGCAGGCGACCCACCCCGCGTGTTGATCGAAAGCAACTGCACTATTGTTGAATGCCCGATTGGCGAGATGGCAAAAGCAATTAAAGGTGGCCGCGAGAACATGATCGCGGTTGGCTTGGTGGCCGAACTAACGGGCCTACCACTTGAGCAAATCATGACTGTGGTTACGGCAAAACTTAACCGCAAGGGGCAAGAGGCCATCGATATTGGCCGAACCTGTATCGATTCAGGAATTGCTGCTGCAGCAGGCTTCCATGCGGCATTCCCACTAACACCGAAATCAGAACCAAACGCCAAGCGCTGGTTGATCACCGGAAATGAGGCAGTAGGGCTCGGCGCCTTACGCGGCGGAGTACGCTTTGCCGCCGCCTATCCAATCACACCCGCAACCGAAGTGCTGGAATATCTAGCACCCAACCTTGCATCTACTGGCGGCGCACTTCTTCAGGCTGAAGACGAACTCGCCTCGATTAATATGATTATCGGCGCATCTTTTGGTGGTCGCGCATCTATCACTGCCACATCCGGCCCCGGTCTATCCCTTATGATGGAAAGCCTTGGCTTAGCAGCCGCCTCTGAAACCCCAATCGTTGTTGTTGACGTTATGCGGGTCGGCCCATCAACCGGCATCGCCACCCAATCCGAACAATCGGACCTCAATATCGCTGTATACGGCTTCCACGGTGACGCACCGCACGTCGTCATAGCGCCACTGTCAGTTTCTGACTGCCTGTTCACCGGTCAGTGGTCCATACATATTGCCGAAACACTGCAAACGCCTGTGATCGTGCTGTCTGATCAATCCATCGGCCAAAGCCGCGTGTTGATTGACCGCCCCGAAGACGTAACATTCCCAACTAAGCGCAAGCCTTATGAGGATACCGGCGAGGGCTATAATCGCTATGCGATAACCGCTGACGGCGTATCCCCAATGTCTATTCCCGGTCAAGTCGGCGGACAGTACACTGCCGATGGTCTAACCCACGCTATCAGCGGTCAGCCTTCAAGCAGTCATAGCGACCAAATAGAACAAATGGAAAAGCGCACAAATAAGATCGAGAGCTTCGACTACAGCACGCATTGGGGCATCAGCGAAGGCGACGGCGATAGCGACGTCGTAATCCTCACATGGGGCTCCTTAACCGGTGCCGCCAGAGAAGCTATTGTGACTTTGGAAGAAAACGGAATATCCGCCCGACTTGTTTCCTTACGTCAAATATCACCCTTCCCGGAGCAAGCGTTAACCAAAGCGCTTGAAGGCGCCAAGCGCATACTATTCGTTGAGCAAAACCAGACCGGCCAATTCTACCGCCATATTCGCTCTCATATGGATTTACCGTTTGAAGTGCGCCAGCTTAACCGTGCTGGACCATCGATAATCGCACCAAATGAAATTGTCACACAAGTTCTAGATTGGAACAGCAAATGAACGTTTCCAACCCCAAACTAAAAGCTTCCGACTTCAAATCCGACCTAACCCCAATTTGGTGCCCGGGATGTGGCGACTATCATGTTCTGATGTCAATCACGCGCGCACTCGCCGCCCTTGGTCGACCACCTGAGGAGGTTGCAGCAATCTCTGGCATCGGCTGCTCGTCACGCATCCCTGCATACACGAATTGCTATGGTTTCCACGGCGTTCATGGCCGCTCGTTAGCTGTAGCGGCAGGCTTGAAGGTGGCACGACCCGATTTAACCGTGCTGGCAATGTCCGGCGACGGCGATGGGTTTTCTATCGGTGGGAACCACTTTTTGCACGCCTGTCGGCGCAATGTCGACATGACCTATATTGTGATGGATAACCGCGTCTACGGCATGACCAAAGGCCAACCATCGCCAACCACAGAACCTGATTGGGACAGCGCCCTCTCACCCGGTGGCACCGGCCTCTCGCCCTTCCACCCGCTGGTGATCGCATTGGCCTCTGGCGCCAATTTTGTAGCGCGTGAATTTTCGGGAAATATCAAAGCTTGCACCAAAACCATCACCGAGGCCATTCGCCATCCCGGATTTTCCTTTGTCGAGATCCTCAGCCCCTGTGTGACCTTCCGCCCTGACGAAAAAGAGTGGAAAAACCAAGTGCATGCCGCCATCGTCCCTGAAACCGACGACCCCGGCCGCGCCGCTCGACGCATCATGACAGATGACGGCATGAACACCGGAATACTTTATCGCGGAAAACGTTCACCGTATCACACGTCTGTATCTGACGAGGTCAAAGATTTGAGCTTCCTCGAGGCCGCATTTGAGATTTAAAGGTCGATTCTGGTGAATGCGGGCAC
>JAGLUD010000326.1 GCA_023134935.1 Paracoccaceae bacterium
CCTCGGAGGCCCCTCATGTTCAAAGGTTCCATGCCAGCGCTTATCACCCCGTTCAAAAACGGCAAGGTGGACGAAGACGCATTGAAGGCACTTGTAGAGTGGCATATCGCCGAGGGCAGCCATGGTTTGGTGCCCGTTGGTACCACTGGTGAATCCCCGACGCTTAGTCATGAAGAGCATGAACGTGTTGTCGAAGTCGTAGTGCAAACTGCCGCGGGCCGTGTGCCGGTGATCGCGGGTGCGGGTTCTAACAACACCGTCGAGGCCATCCGTTTCGCGAAGTTTGCGGAAAAAGTTGGCGCAGATGGCGCGCTGGTTGTGACACCGTATTATAACAAACCAACGCAGCGTGGTTTGATTGCGCATTTCACGGCCGTGCATGACGCCAGCGATATTCCGATCATCATCTACAACATTCCCGGTCGTTCGGTCGTGGATATGACACCGGAAACAATGGGCGAGCTGGCCAAGCTTCCGCGCATTGTCGGCGTTAAAGATGCAACCGGCGATATCGTGCGCGTTTCGGATCAACGGATCACATGCGGCAATGATTTCATCCAGCTTTCGGGCGAGGATGCATCCGCCCTTGGGTACAACGCACAAGGTGGCCACGGCTGCATTTCGGTAACGGCAAACGTTGCACCGAAACTTTGCGCTGAATTCCAAGAGGCGACATTGGCTGGTGATTTCACCAAGGCATTGGCATTGCAGGATAAATTGATGCCGCTCCATACCGCGATTTTTGTCGAACCGGGCGTTGTCGGCGCCAAGCATGGTCTGACTGTTCTGGGGAAATGCACTAATGAGGTGCGCTCGCCACTGACCGGCCTGCTGCCTGAAACCAAAGCCCAGATCGAGGCTGCGATGCGTCATGCGGGGCTGATTAACTAGCCATGCCTGAACGCCGCGCGGATATATACCTCGTTTGCGGGGCGACGGGCGCGGGAAAATCGACTTATTCGGAGGAATTGGCGCAATCCGTTGCTGGAATGCGCTTTTCCATCGATGAGTGGATGCAGCGTTTGCATAACGCCGACAAGCCAGACGAAAACCTGTTCGAGTGGTTCTACGAACGCGTCCAGCGCAATTGTGCCCAGATGCGAAGTGTTGCTGAACGATTGGTTGCACTTGATGTGTCGGCCGTTTTTGATTGCGGGCTAACGAATAAACGCGAACGCGATATATTTGCGAACTGGGCCGAAGAGCAGGGTTTCTCGGTTCAACTGCATTTTCGCGACGTTCCGACGGATATCCGCTGGCAGCGCGTAGAAAAACGTAATGCTGAACAAGCGGAGACCTTTCAGTTCGAAGTGACTCGTGACATGTTCGACTTTATCGAGTCGATGTGGGAAGCCCCCGACGACGAAGAAATGACACGCCTGAACGGCAAACGGATAACTGACTGATGGCACCGCGTAAAAAAGCTGACCCCAATAACAAGACCGTCGCCGAGAACCGGAAGGCGCGGTACAATTATGCGGTCGAGGATACGCTTGAATGCGGGATGATGCTTGAAGGTTCCGAGGTGAAATCTATGCGCCAAGGTGGCGTTAACATCGCCGAGAGTTATGCCGCGGTTGAGGACGGGGAACTGTGGTTGGTCAACTCCCATATCCCGAAGTACGATCAGGCCAAAACCTTTCAGCATGAAGAGCGGCGTCGTCGTAAACTGCTGGTCAGCAAGAAAGAGCTGTCCAAGCTTTGGGCGGAGGTGGGCCGTCAGGGGATGACCCTCGTGCCGTTGAAGATATACTTCAACGACAAGGGTCGTGCGAAATTGCTGTTGGGCATCGCCAAGGGCAAGCAAAAGCAGGACAAACGCGCGACCGAGAAAAAGCAGGACTGGAAACGCCAGCAGGGTAGGTTGTTAAGGGATCGCGGATAGGTATAGTTGCGGGAAACATTAGGGAGTTTTCCATGCCGTTCTTACCAAGCTTGCCCGAAACCAGCCACCTTTCCGACCTGTTCAAAAAATTTCCACGCGGGTTGCTGCCACTTCTGGAATACCACGATGCGATATTGCGCAACGAGGGCGAACTAACCAAAGCTGAACGCGAGCTGATTGCCACCTATACTTCCAGCCTGAACGCCTGCACTTTTTGTTACGGGGCGCATAAAATCTACGCTGAAGCGTTCGGGATCGACGAGGCAATGATCGAAGCGATGGTCGTAGATCTCGACAGTGTTGTGGGGTTGGATAAGCTGAAACCCATACTGCGGTACGTTAAGAAAATGAACTTCCTGCCAAGCAAGATTGTTCAAGCAGACGCACAGGCTGTCTTTGATGCGGGATGGTCAGAAGAGGCGCTATATGAGGCCATCCAGGTTTGTGCATTGTTCAATATGATGAACCGAATTATCGAGGGTGCTGGTGTTAACTATGATTACACTGGGAACACGAACGCGCATTCCTTGAACCGACAGGGCGCCGATATTGAGGCGCATACCTACGGCGCTTACGGAAAAACCATTTTCACCTCAGAAAGCTAACGTACCGGGTTCGTCGCCTTGTTGTAAGGTTTCCAGTCGGTGATTTCAGGATAATACATCGCCCGCCATTTTCGAACGCGGGGGTTCATTACACGCCGCCAAAGTGGTGGAACAAATGCCATCGCCGCCATGATCGGATAGCCATAAGGCAGCTGCGGGGCTTCGGTTTCGGCATAGGTTTGCAGCAGCGGAAAGCGGCGCTCCGGTTTGTAGTGATGGTCTGAATGACGCTGCAGGTTTATTAACAGATAGTTAGTAAACCGCCGCGACGAATTCCATGAATGATGCGGACGGACGTGTTCGTATTTCCCCTCGCCAAGGTATTTGCGGACCAGACCATAGTGTTCAACGTAGTTGGTGGCCTCCAGAAACGTTACGGCGATTAGCGCCTGCATCAGGTAAAGTCCGACCCCGAACCAGCCACCGATCAGGGCGGCCATGGCCAAGAACCCCAACGGCCAAAGTGTGTAGCGCCAGAACGGATTCGATTTGTCGTAAACGGACAGGTTTCTAGTCGTCAACCTTGCTGCCTCCACCTTCCACGACGCTATCAGGCCTTCGGGGATAAGCCGGAAAAAGAAGCGGTGAAACCCCTCGTTATACCGTGCGGTCACCGGATCAGCAGGGGTGCCAACATAGCGGTGATGGATCAGGATATGTTTGGTGCGGAAGTGCCCGTAAAGGACCATCGCCAGCAGTGCATCACCCAGGTTACGCTCAAGCTTGTTGTTTTGATGGACCAGTTCGTGGGCGTAGACGATACCAATCCCGCCAGTTGCGACTCCGATAGCGGCAAACAGAAGTACGCCTTGCGTGGACGACATATGGTCAAACCGTGTTGCGGCGATTAG
>JAGLUD010000327.1 GCA_023134935.1 Paracoccaceae bacterium
GTATTTTACGACCCGGACAGCACGCGCATCTTAGGTGGCGGCTGGATACAAAATACTGCTTGAACATCCGGCCAAACGTGGCACTCTTCGTTTAACCAAATAAACGGAGCGCCCAATGTCCAACCTAGAAACCATTCTCGCCAAAGCTAACGACAGTCAGCCAGCAGCACTTAAACGCCTGTTTGAACTACTACGGATCGAGAGTGTCTCGACTGACTCTGCCTACGCTGTTGAATGCGTGAACGCTGCGGACTGGCTGGTAGCGCAGCTTAATGACATCGGCTTCACCGCCTCGCGGCGCGATACAGACGGCCATCCGATGGTCGTAGCACATTCCGGCGGTGACGGGCGTCACATGCTTTTCTACGGACACTACGACGTGCAGCCAGTCGATCCACTGGACCTTTGGGACCGCCCACCGTTTGATCCGGTGATCGAAGACACCCCCAAAGGCAAAGTCATCCGCGCGCGCGGCGCATCAGATGACAAAGGCCAGCTAATGACATTCGTCGAGGCCTGCCGAGCATGGAAAGACGTCACTGGCGAACTGCCCGGCAACATCTCCATCCTGTTTGAGGGCGAAGAAGAAAGCTCCTCCCCGTCGCTCGTTCCATTCTTGACCGAGCACGCTGACGAATTGAAAGCCGATTTCGCATTGGTCTGCGACACAGGACTTTGGGATTCTGACACACCTGCCATCACGACCATGCTGCGCGGCTTGGTTGCCGAAGATTTCACCATTCATGCCGCCAATCGTGATTTACATTCCGGCAAATACGGCGGGCCAGCGATCAATCCAATCAGAGTGTTAACCAAAATACTAGGTGGGCTGCATGATGATCAAGGTCGCGTAACCCTGCCAGATTTCTACGAAGGTGTGCCAAGAATAAGCAACTCGTTGAAAGCCAAATGGGATGCGTTGAACTTCGACACCGAAGGTTTCCTCGGTGATGTTGGCCTGACCACACCTGCAGGCGAAGATGGTTACACTGCGATGGAACAAATCTGGTGCCGCCCGACTTGTGACATCAACGGCATTAATGGCGGCTACACAGGCGAAGGTTTCAAAACCGTTCTACCGGCCGATGCCCACGCCAAAGTCAGCTTCCGCCTCGTTGGCACGCAAGATCCTGACGCCATCAGCGAAGCATTCCGCAAATACATCCGCGATAACCTGCCGCCAGATTGCGAAGTTACTTTTCGCGCAAAAGACGGTGCTGCTGCCACGAACCTACCGACCGAAGCCCCCGAATTCGCCCTCGCCCACAAGGCGTTAAGCGACGAATGGCCAAACGAGGCCATGTTCATCGGCATGGGTGGCTCCATCCCCATCGTCGGGCATTTTCAGGAAATCCTCGGCATGGACTCGGTTTTGATAGGGTTTGGCCAAGAAAACGACCAGATCCATTCGCCGAACGAGAAATACGATGTACGTAGTTTCGAAAAAGGCACCCGTAGCTGGATTCGCGTACTACACGCGCTGCAAAGCTAAAGACCGGCGGCGCGCAGGAAGCTAACCATCTCGTGACCATGTTCCTCGATCTTGTCGATTGAACCGTGGTGGGCACCCTCGATCAAAAGCGATTGATCCTTGCCCGCCATGCTAGCCTTGATCGCCTCAAAGTCCGATACGGGAACGGCGTCGTCCGCATCCCCGTGCACAAGCAGTACTGGTCCAGACACGCCTTTAATCGTTTGGACAGGCGAGATGTCATCGAACTTGAACCCGATCAGCATCTCGATATAGCGCAACACAACTTTGATCAGGCCCGAGGGCATCCGCAGCCCCTGTAGCCAACGCTGCATCAACCATTCAGGATGGGCAAAACTGGCAATACTAATAACCGCCGCGATGTCATCCCGTCGCGAAGCCTCCAGCAACACCGCAGCCGCCCCTACCGAATGCCCAAGTAAAGCCACGGATTTCGTACTCGTATTCGCATGAAGCCAATCAACCGCAGCGCCAGCATCCTCGGCAAATTTTGGCATAGCTGAATAGCCATCCCAAGGGCTCTGCCCATGGTTTCGCGCATCAATCAGCAACACATTCATACCCGCGCCGTAAAGCGGTTGCGCCACAGGCAACATGATCTCTGCATTCGCGCCCCAGCCATGCAGCACGACCACGCTCGGCGCATCCGCTTCATCTGAGGCCGTTAAATACCATCCGTAAAGGCGCTTCCCACGCCGGATCGGTACGCTAACCTTCCGAAATTTCATCCCATGATCGGCAGGGTC
>JAGLUD010000328.1 GCA_023134935.1 Paracoccaceae bacterium
ATATCTCAGAGAGCCTCATCAGTTCCGATATCGATTTTGATGCGCAAGGCAAACACTCTGGGTTTCTACGGCTACCGCATTCAGTTCATCGGAGCGCATATGGGCGCATTCTTATCCCGATCGTCATGATAAACAACGGTGACGGCCCCACAACGTTACTGATGGCAGGCAACCACGGCGATGAATACGAAGCACAGATTGCGTTAAGCAAACTATGTAGAGAGCTTGAACTCGACGATATCCAAGGCCGCCTGATCATTATGCCCATGGCAAATTTTCCGGCTGCACAGGCAGGCACGCGAACCTCGCCCATTGATGGTGGTAATTTGAATCGGAGCTTTCCAGGTGATCCGCTTGGCAATCCAACACAAATGATAGCCCATTACATCGAAGAAAAATTGCTTCCGATGTGTGACTACTTCTTTGACTTTCACTCCGGTGGTTCATCTCTTTACTACCCCGCAACGCTGTTACGGGGATTGGGGCATTCCGCGGAAGAAAAGGCCAAACTTATCGAACTCCAAAGCGCGTTTGATGCACCTTATGCATGGGTTTTCACCTCTGGCGGGGGGCGCACATCTACAGCACGGACCGCCATGGGAGGAGCCAACCGAAAAGGCGCGATAACCGTGATGGCCGAACTAGGCGGCGGTGGATCCGTGACACCGAACATCCTTGCCCTTACCGAACGGGGTATCAAAAGGATGTTGCACAGCATAGGAATGCTGCCGTCATACGCACCTGATCCTCCCAACGGGACGCGGGAGCTAACAATTACAGATTCAATCATCGCCTATGACAGTGGCGTTTTCGAGCCTTATTGCGAGGTGGAAGACGAGATCAAAAAAGGGGATGCCGCCGGTGCGATCCATTTCCCTGACACCCCATGGCGGGAGCCGGTCACGCTTTTATTCGCACATGCGGGTATGGTGCTGTGCAAACGCGTGCCAGGCATGGTTGAGCGTGGTGATTGTCTATTCCAAGTCGGCAGTGATTTGTGAGTATTGTGACGACCAAATGTGACACCCTACTTCGCTGCGACCTATCCACGTTCTTTTGAAGTTGCCAAACGGTGTTTCAATGGGGTCACCTGCCATTTTGAATAGCATCGCAACAGGATACATTGTGCTGGCAAGATAAATGTCACATGTTTAGGGTCAGCAACACGTACCAATCACCGGAAAGCGCTTAACACAATGACCGATTTCACAAAAACCAAAGCTATGTTTGATATTCCGGCTGGTGTTATTTATCTCGACGGAAACTCGCTAGGCCCCTTGCCTAAAGATGCGCCGGTACGGGTCGCGAACATGTTGAAAGACGAATGGGGGGAAATGTTGATCAGCGGCTGGAACAAGGCTGGCTGGATGGAGCAACCGACGCGTGTCGGCAATCGAATTGCAAGCCTAATCGGGGCGGAAGAAAACAGTGTTGTCATGGGCGATACATTGTCGATCAAGGTCTATCAGGCGGTGGCTTCAGCGTTGGAATTGAATCCTGAACGCAAAGTTATCCTGTCCGATAACGGTAATTTTCCCACTGATCTATATATGACGGGTGGCCTGATCCGCTCGTTAAATGATGGCCATCAGTTGCAGACCGTTAACCCCGAAGATGTCGAGGATGCAATTGATGATACCGTCGCCGTATTACTGCTAACGGAAATCGATTACCGAACTGGTCGCAAACACGATATGAAACGGTTAACCGAAAAGGCGCATGCGGCTGGTGTTATCACAATTTGGGATTTAGCTCATTCCGCGGGTGCGCTGCCCGTTAAGTTGTCAGAGTGCAACGCAGATTTTGCGATTGGATGCACTTATAAATACCTGAACGGCGGTCCTGGCTCGCCAGCTTTTATTTATGTGGCTCCGCGTCACGCGGATAAGGTGCGCCCTGCACTATCTGGCTGGCTGGGACATGACGCACCGTTCGCGTTTGACCTCGATTACAAAGCAGGTCGTGGGATCGAGCGCATGCGCGTCGGCACACCACCAGTAATCGCGCTTACGGTTCTGGAAACTGCCCTCGATATCTGGGATATGGCTGACATTAATGATGTTCGCACAAAGTCGATTGAACTTTGTGACTTGTTCATAAAGGAAGTTGAGGCTCGGTGTCCGCAATTAACCCTAGATACGCCACGCGACGGAGCTGGACGGGGTTCGCAGGTTTCGTTTCAGTTTGCGGACGGCTATGCAGCGATGCAGGCGCTGATAGCGCACGGTGTCGTCGGAGATTTCCGTGCACCGGATACGATGCGCTTTGGGTTTACGCCGCTATATATTGACAAAACTGATGTGCTGGCCGCAGTTGATATTTTGGAGAATATTCTAACGAACAGCCTGTGGGATACTGCCGAGTTCAAAACCAAATCTGCCGTAACCTAAGTTTAGATCATGAAAAACACATACGACACAATCATTATTGGCGCAGGCGCGGCCGGTCTTATGTGTGCCTTAACTGCAGGGCAACGCGGGCTGCGGGTTTTGCTGTTGGATCATGCGGACAAGGCGGGGAAAAAGATCCTGATTTCAGGAGGTGGACGGTGCAATTTCACAAATACCGACACGCGCCCCGAATGTTACCTTTCCCAAAACAAACACTTCGCGAAGTCAGCTCTTAGTCGCTACACCGCCAACGATTTCCTAGCGTTGGTCGAACGCCACAACATCGCTTGGCATGAGAAAACACTTGGCCAATTGTTCTGTGATGTGTCTGCCAAGCAGATTTTGGCAATGCTTCTGGCGGAATGCGCAGACGGGAATGTCGAAATTTCGCTAGGCCATAAAATTGATGCCATCCGTTATCAGGATGATGAGTATTTGGTAAAAAGTAATGGGAAAATCGTGAGTGCGCCCTCGTTGGTTATCGCGACTGGCGGGCCGTCCATCCCGAAAATGGGAGCTACTTCGTTTGCGTACGAAATCGCGCGGCAATTCGGGTTAAAGATTGTGGAGCCAACGCCAGCACTCGTTCCCTTCACCCTCAGTCACGACGAACAGTTGTTTCGCGCATTGTCTGGCGTGTCCACAGACGTGATCGCGCGCTGTGGTAAGGTCGAGTTTCGTGAAGCGGCGTTATTTACGCACAAAGGTCTATCCGGCCCCGCCATTTTGCAGATTTCATCCTACTGGAAACAAGGCCAGAGCATAGGGATAGATTTCCTGCCAGACCAACCATCCGGCTGGTTGATCGAGGCGAAAAGTACACGCCCGCGATCGCATTTCCGCGCAGTCTTAGGGCAACACTTGCCGGATCGCTTAACGCAGGCGCTTGCAGAAAGAATTAACCTAGTTGGCGAACTAGCCAACCAATCCGATAAAGTCTTAACTGAAATCGAAGGTAGACTATCCAATTGGTTATTTACACCAACTGGCACTGAAGGTTTTGCAAAAGCCGAGGTAGCCCTTGGCGGCATCGATACCAATGAATTATCCTCCAAGACCATGGAGGCAAAAAGTCAGCCCGGCCTCTATTTCATTGGCGAGGCCGTCGATGTCACAGGATGGCTCGGTGGTTACAACTTCCAATGGGCCTGGGCTAGCGGTTGGGCAGCCGGACAAGTCGTTTAGGGCTGGTAATTTTCGCGTTTGAACGGGATTTCTGACACCTCACACTCCAATTCTCTTGCATATTGATGCCCTGCATAAACAGCCATTGCGATAGTACCAGGAGCATAGCAATCTGCGATGCGCGTTACCGATTTGATACCGCTGTCTGCAAAAGCATCCGACTGCGCCATCAAGGCATCGTATACTTCGCTGTGAGGAATGCGTGTAGTGACAGGGATAACCGTATCGGCAGCGATGCGCTGCTCCCTACCAGTATATTCACAGGATAACGTAACCTCGCCCTCACCAATGCTGCTTAGGGAGTGTGTGCAAATCACTGCTACCCCCTTCTCTAACAAGCGTTGCTGAATGCGGTGTTGTTCCATCGTGTACTCTGCCCATTCCGCAACCATCGTCGAGGGTGTAACCAGCGTCACGTCATGACCTTTGTCGCGCAGACGCTCGGCGATTATACTGCCCATATAATAGTGTTCGTCATCGAAAACGACGACCTTTCCATCTACCGTACCACCCTTCAAAATGTGGTCAGCACTGATCAGTTTAGTGCGTTGGCTGGCGCTTAACGGATGGATGATTGATCGCCCAATTCCGTCACTCCGCCACGCCGCCCCCGTGGCCAACAGCACATGGTCAATGCCAAATTCCAACACCTGATCCGCCGTTAACCGGCTGTTAAGGTAGGTTTCGACGTTAGGTTTCTGGCCAATCATATACGTTCGATGATCAGCAACCCGCTTCCATTCTCCAAGGCCAGGCATGCGGGATTCCAGCAAGACCCGCCCACCAAGTTCATTCGACGCTTCGGCCAAAATCACA
>JAGLUD010000329.1 GCA_023134935.1 Paracoccaceae bacterium
CGTGGTTCTTGGCATTCAGGAATTCACCTTCATAAACCAGACCATTGCCGTATTTCGCAATACCCGCCCCTTCGATGATACCGTTAACCCAATTACCCTCGTAAGAGCTGCCATCGGGATACGTAATCGTGCCAGCACCGTGCGCCACATCGTTCAGGAATGCCCCGACATAAATCGAGCCGTCAGGATACGTAACCTCGCCCTGCCCTTCGATCCGGCCTTCGACCCAATCGCCGTTATAAATATAACCGTCTGCGCCATTAAAAACACCTTTGCCGTGGCGCAAGTCGCCCTCGAACGTGCCTTCATATTGGTCGCCCGATGCATAAACCGCAACACCTTGACCTTGACGCTGACCGTTAACCATATCGCCTTCATAACGGTCGCCGTTGGCCTGTGTCAGGACTCCGCCACCATTAATCTGGCCGTTTTCCCAGCTGCCAGTGTAGACCAAGCCATCGGGCAACGTCAGGCTGCCGGATCCTTGGCGAACGCCGCGAACGATGTCGCCTTCATAGATTGCGCCGTCAGAATACGTGATCGTACCCTTACCGTGTTTCGTACCCTCGACCCAGTCACCCTCATAACGGTAACCGTTTTCGCTGGTCATGATGCCCACACCGTGATGCACCGCATTTTCAAACTGACCTTCATAACGCACACCGTTGGCGTAGATCGCCACACCGTTGCCCGCGATTTTTCCGTCTACCCAGCTACCCTCAAAGGTACCGCCGTCTGCGAATATAATCTTACCCTGCCCTTCAGGGCGACCGTTAATAAACGCACCCTCGTAAACCGAGCCGTCGGGATACGTTGCTTTGCCCGATCCTTCGATCCGCCCAGCAACCCATCCACCGCGGTATTCATAGCCATTAGGCAAGCGATAAGTTCCCTGCCCGTGCTGCTTTCCATCAAGGAATTCGCCCTCGTAAATACCGCCAGTGTCGTACTGCTTGATCTGGACATTACCTTCTTGCGAAAAGGCAGGCGATATCGCCATGGCTGCTATTGCTGTACCGAAAAGAATGAATTTTTTCAAACTGCCCATCCGGAGTTACTCTCTCCGGCTCCCTAATTTACTGCTGCGCGTAAAATCGCGACCCACATCTGCACGAAGTCTATGGTTATCCACGCCATCTGACAACGACTTTTTGCAAACATTGGCAGACTGTTGGCGAACTGTCGCCCTAATAGCTTGTGCTTGGCCTTGTTAAGATAGTACTTCCTTCCATATCTATCATCGCGGAGGCTTAAATGTCGGTTAATTTTTGTCTAACTCTTTGCCAATTGAACCCGACTGTGGGCGATATTGCAGGCAACGCTGCCAAAGCCGTGGCCGCCCATAAACGTGGCAAACAGAAAAATGCCGATTTCGTAGCCTTGCCCGAGATGTTTTTGACCGGATATCAGACACAAGATTTGGTGACCAAACCCGCGTTTCTCCAATCCGTGGCGGATGGTTTGGCGCGTCTGGCGAAAGATTGTGCAGATGGTCCGGCCCTTGGTATCGGCGCACCGGTGCTTGAGGACGGCAACCTTTACAACGGGTATTTCGTTTTGAAGAGCGGTGAAGTCCACGCCCTCACACGCAAACACCACTTGCCAAACACACATATTTTTGACGAGAAGCGGCTGTTTGAATCTGCTCAGATTTCAGGCCCGTTTTGCCTTGGCCCTATCCGCATAGGTACTCCGATTTGCGAGGATTCCTGGCACGAAGACGTTTGCGAAACCATGGCCGAGAGCGGTGCAGAATTATTGATAATACCAAACGGCTCCCCTTATTACAGCGGTAAGTTCGACCGCCGCATTAACCATATGGTAAGCCGCGTAGTCGAAACTGGCCTTCCGTTGGTTTACCTCAACATGGTTGGCGGTCAGGACGATCAGGTTTTCGACGGCGGTTCGTTCGTGCTAAATCCGGGCGGCAAGATGGTCGCGCGGATGCCGTTGTTCGACGAAGCCTATACCGAAGTGTATTTCGAACAAACGTCGGACGGTTGGCGGGCGCTGGATGGCGAACTTGCTGAGCATCCTTCACTGGAAGAACAGGAATACCGCGCGATGGTCGAAGGCCTGCGGGATTACATGCGGAAAACCGGATTTTCCAAAGTGATCCTTGGCCTTTCTGGAGGCGTAGATTCTGCCATAATGGCGACGATTGCAGCAGACGCGCTAGGGCCGGAAAATGTACATTGCGTAATGATGCCCTCGGAATATACCTCGCAGGAATCGTTGGATGATGCGGCGGACGTGGCCTCGTCGCTGGGCTGCCGACTGGATAACATTTCTATATCCGAGGGGCGCGAAGCGATCACCAATACGTTGGCCCCTTTGTTCCAAGGCTTTGACGCAGACCTTACCGAAGAAAACATTCAGTCACGGCTTCGTGGTTTATTACTGATGGCGATGTCTAACAAGTTCGGATCCATGCTGCTGACCACAGGAAATAAGTCAGAAGTTGCAGTGGGTTACGCCACAATTTACGGTGATATGGCCGGTGGGTACAATCCGATCAAGGACCTTTACAAGACGCGCGTTTTCGCGACGTGCCGTTGGCGTAACGAAAATTTTGCGTCGTGGATGAAGGGGCCTGAAGGCGCTGTTATTCCGGTGAATATCATCGAAAAACCGCCAACTGCGGAACTACGCGAAGATCAAAAAGACGAAGATTCCTTGCCGCCTTATGACATCCTTGACGGCATTCTGACCATGTTGATGGAGGGGGATGCCTCCGTTGCTGAATGTGTCGCCGCGGGATACGACCGCGAGACCGTAAAAAAGGTTGAACACCTGCTGTATATCAGCGAATACAAACGCTTCCA
>JAGLUD010000033.1 GCA_023134935.1 Paracoccaceae bacterium
AGCGCTGGCGATTTGCTATGTTTAATTGGCCAACCGACAACGCCGGCCAAGGGTGATACTGTGTTACTCATTCCTGACAAATCCCTCGTGTACGTAAAAAACCTAATATCTCCAGCAACGGCAACCCCAATACTGAGAAGTAATCGCCTTGAACCCTCGTGAACAACTGCGCGCCTTCTGCCTCCAGCTTATATGCACCGACGGTTGTAAACAAATCTTCTGCGTGTGTTTGCAGATAGTTTTCCAAAAACTCGTCGCTGAAAGGGCGCATCATCAGCTGTGCACGACCTACATGGCGCCAAACCGGTGTGCCATCTTCGACAATTACAGCCGCTGACAAAAGTTCGTGTGTTTTACCACGGAGCGTTTCGAGCTGTGTGCGTGCCGCACCGATCGAGTCCGGTTTATCAAACATCACACCTTCGCATACCAGTACTTGATCAGCGCCAAGTACCAGTGCTTCAGGGTTTTTCGCCGCCACCCGCCGCGCTTTCATTTCGGCGAGTGCATCCGCGATGTCGCGCGCAGGGGCCCCTTCAGACAGCAAGGCTGACTTGATCGAGCCCTCGTCCACTCGTGCAACGACGGCTTCCAGCGATATACCAACGTTTCGCAACATTTCTGCGCGAATTACGGAGCCTGATGCCAAGATAAACGGTTTCATGTTTTTCGCTCCGTCAAAATACCCCGAATTGCGGCTGCGGTTTCCTCGATAGACCTTCTGGTCACATCTATAATCGGCAGTCCGTGTTTCTCGAAGAACAACCGTGCAGAGGCCAGTTCATTTTGAATATCTTTTATCTCGGCGTAGGCGATCAATTCAGGTTTACCCAACGCTTTCAGGCGATTTTGGCGCACTTGTGACAAGCGCATCGGGCTGGCGATCAATCCAATTGCAGGAACGCCTGCGGCTAGTGCTTCTGTAAAAGTGGTGGGGACATCCTGATCTGGAACCAAAGGCACATTTGCGGCTCTAACACCCTGATAAGCCAAATAAATGCATGTCGGTGTCTTGGATGTACGGCTAACACCTACAAGAATGACATCGGCCTGACGAAGGTATTCTGCGCTTAACCCATCGTCGTGCAAAATAGCGTAATCGATCGCGGACACCTGTTCCAAATAGTCCTTGTCAACTTTGTACTGCTTCCCGGGTTGTCCACTTGGTAGGATACCATCGAGATTCTCGAACGCTTTCATAACGGGACCTAACAACGAGACAGCCTTGAAGCCCAAACTTTGGCTCGCTGCTTCTATTTGGTCGGTGATTTCTGTGCTAACGATTGTATAGATAACCAAATCAACGCTTCCAAAACCCTCTATGAGGGATTTTGCGCGCTCGTTACTTCGTACAAACGGATACATTGTGATCTCGACCGGCATTTTGACAAACTGGCTAGCGACCGCGTTGGCGGCAGCAGTGACAGTTTCACCGGTCGCGTCCGACAGTAACACTATTTGGTAAGTCTTCGACAATACGATGCTCCGGAATCTGCCTGTGGATTGTTTAGGGGGTAACTTATGGAAAAGTCCATCTAGTCCACAGGTGAATTTTGCATAGAAAGTTTTACACACCTTTTGAAATTTTATTCACATTTTTATGCTTGGGGACAAAAATTTTGGGGCCTTGTGGATAAAATTAGAGGGTTTCGCGAATAATTATGAAAAATACGGTAACTAGGCGCAGATGTCGCTATGGATAACCTTGTGTAAAACTATCTAAATGCGGTAATCCACATTATTCATGCTATCTACTATCAACCACCACTTCTCTTAAATATTTATATTATAAGAGGGAGAACAAAATGACCGAATTGCCAAAGAAAACTTTACTCCGTGTACTTGCTGGGGAAACGCTAAAAACGCCTCCGGTTTGGATGATGCGTCAAGCAGGACGATATTTACCAGAATATCGCGAATTGCGGGCCACAGCGGGTGGGTTTTTGGATCTTTGTTATAACCCAGAGTTTGCTACAGAAGTAACCATGCAACCAATCCGTCGATATGGATTTGATGCAGCGATCCTGTTTGCAGATATTTTGTTGTTACCTCAAGCGTTAGGAATGGACCTTTGGTTCGCAGAAGGCGAAGGACCTAGGCTTAATCCGGTAACTTGTGCGGCTGATTTAAGTAAGCTGAAGGGTAAAGATGATATTCATGACGTTCTAGGACCGGTCTACGAGACCGTTAAGCGTCTTTCAGGCGAATTACCTAAGGAAACGACGTTGATCGGCTTTGCTGGCGCTCCTTGGACGGTTGCGACGTATATGATTGCTGGTCGTGGGACACCTGATCAAGGCCCTGCGCGGGAATGGATGTACCGTGATCCGGAAGGTTTTGGACAGCTTATTGACTTGATCACAGAATCAACGATCGAGTATTTGGCGAAGCAGGTTGAAGCGGGCGCAGAAGTTATCAAATTGTTTGATAGCTGGGCTGGCGCACTTGGTGGGTCTTGTTTTGAAGATTATGCATTGAAACCGGCTGTTCGGATTGCGACTGAATTGAAGGCCCGCTTCCCTGGTTTGCCAGTAATTGGTTTTCCGCGCGGTGCAAGTGGCGGCTACATCAAATTCGCAGATGCAGGTGTGTTTGACGGTGTTGCAATTGATACATCGGTTCCAGCAGATTGGGCGCGCGATGTCTTACAAAACAAAGTTGCCGTGCAAGGAAACCTTGATCCGATGTTACTGATCACTGGCGGCGAATCCTTAGAGAGGGAAACACAGCGATTGCTGGATATTCTTGGTCAGGGTCCATATATTTTCAACCTTGGACACGGAATTACGCCACAAGGTGATCCGGCGAATGTCGAGAAAATGTTGAGAGTTATCAGAGGGTAACCATATGTCTGACTTTCTAACATCAGCTTATCCATGGATTTTATCGTTGCATATCGTGTCGGTCATATCTTGGATGGCGGGGATGTTTTATTTGCCACGACTGTTCGTATATCACGCTGAAACCGCACCAGTTGGCAGTGAGCAGTCCGAGATTTTCAAAGTCATGGAACGCAAATTGCTTCGCGCGATCATTAATCCTGCCATGACGGCTACATGGATTTTCGGCCTATTGCTTGTCTTTACACCCGGGATTGTCGACTGGTCGAGTATTTGGCCGTGGGTTAAATCGGCGATGGTCATTGCAATGTCTGCTTATCACGGGTGGCTGTCCGCACGGCGTAAAGAGTTTGAGCGGGACGAAAATACACGTAGTGGTCGTACCTATCGTATCTCGAACGAAATACCGACTGTGTTAATGCTAGTGATCGTATTTATGGTAATTCCTAAACCGTTTTAATCAATATTTGACATTTAGTTGAAAAAACCGATATGTAACGACAAGCACGGGCGGTTCTCGTCCAGAATGTGCGCTCCCCAATTGAAAAGCTTTGCATGACTCTGGTCATGTGCGCCTAGAACTATGGTAAATTTATGGAAATCGAAAAACTTTCTTTAGCTGAATTGAAGGCTAAAACTCCGGCTGACTTGTTGTCTACTGCTGAGGATTTGGAAATCGAAAACGCGTCCACGATGCGTAAAGG
This sequence comes from Paracoccaceae bacterium, assembly GCA_023134935.1. GTDB lineage: Bacteria > Pseudomonadota > Alphaproteobacteria > Rhodobacterales > Rhodobacteraceae > NORP23. The sequence continues at coordinate 3,545 of JAGLUD010000033.1, forward strand.
CGACATGATGTTCGCGATCCTCAAGGAAATGGCCGAGGATGGTGTCGAGATTTCCGGTGATGGAGTTGTCGAGGTTCTGAAAGACGGTTTCGGGTTCTTGCGCTCACCTGCTGCGAATTATCTGGCTGGCCCAGAAGATATTTACGTTAGCCCAGAGCAAATTCGCAAATACTCGCTGCGTACTGGTGATACCGTTGACGGTGTCATTAATGCGCCTGGCGAAGGGGAAAAGTATTTTGGGTTGGTGGATGTGTCACTGATCAACTTCGAAGATCCGGAAAAGTCTAAACACAAGATTAACTTTGATAACCTTACACCACTTTATCCCGATGAACGGCTGGTGATGGAGATCGAAGACCCTACGATTAAGGATAAGACGCCACGGATTATCGATCTGGTAGCCCCGATTGGTAAAGGTCAACGTTCGTTGGTTGTTGCGCCGCCAAGAACTGGTAAGACTATGATTTTGCAGAATATTGCGAAATCTATTGCTGCGAACCACCCTGAGTGCTTCCTAATCGTTCTGCTAGTTGACGAGCGCCCAGAGGAAGTTACCGATATGCAGCGCAGCGTTAAGGGCGAGGTTGTTGCCTCCACCTTTGACGAACCAGCATCGCGTCACGTTGCGGTTGCCGAGATGGTAATCGAGAAAGCCAAGCGCTTGGTGGAGCATAAGCGGGATGTAGTTATTTTGCTGGATTCGATTACCCGCCTAGGCCGTGCGTTTAATACGGTGGTTCCGTCTTCCGGTAAGGTTTTGACCGGTGGTGTTGACGCAAACGCGCTGCAACGCCCGAAACGTTTCTTCGGTGCGGCGCGTAATATCGAAGAAGGTGGCTCGCTTACAATTATCGCAACAGCTTTGATTGATACGGGTAGCCGGATGGATGAAGTTATTTTCGAAGAGTTCAAAGGCACGGGTAACTCAGAAGTTGTTCTTGATCGTAAGATTGCAGACAAACGCGTTTTCCCTGCGATCGACATTCTGAAATCCGGTACACGGAAAGAAGAGCTGCTGGTCGAGAAAAGCGAACTGTCGAAAATGTTCCTTCTTCGCCGTATTCTGAACCCGATGGGGACCACGGATGCAGCAGAGTTCTTGCTTGGCAAGATGAAACAGACGAAGACAAACTCCGAGTTCTTCGATTCTATGAACAGCTAACACCAGACAAATTTCAATGGAAACCCGGGCTAAGTCTCGGGTTTTTTCATTAATTACAGGTAGATACAGTCATGCACGATACAATTTTTGCATTAGCAACGGCGCGTGGTCGGGCGGGCGTAGCAGTTGTACGTGTGTCCGGTCCTTTGGCATGGGATGCTGTGTCCACATTGGTTAATGAATTGCCGAAACCCAAACACGCTGCGCTTCGTGTCGTTCGTACGTTGGAGGGTGAGCCGCTCGACGAGGCCCTGATTCTGACTTTTGATTCCGGTGCCAGCTTCACTGGCGAGCGAGTCGTCGAGGTGCATCTGCATGGCTCAGTCGCGGTAGTGGCAGCGGTCTTGCGGGAGCTATCTAATTGCCAAGGGGTGAGGTTGGCCGAAGCCGGTGAATTTACGCGGCAGGCTCTCGATAATGGGCGGTTGGACTTGGCTCAAGTTGAAGGTTTGGCCGATCTGATCGATGCTGAAACCGAAGCGCAGCGGCGACAAGCCCTTACGGTTATGCGTGGTGCATTGAGTAAGAAAACGCAGGTTTGGCGCGAGACACTAATACGCGCCGTAGCGTTGTTAGAAGTTACGATTGATTTCGCGGATGAAGAGGTGCCAGTAGACGTTTCGCCAGAAGTATTGGAACTGATAAATGTCGCACGTGCTGGCATGCAGGTCGAAGCAGATGGTAGCAGTATCTCCGAGCGTATTCGTGACGGGTTTGAGGTCGCTATTATTGGGCGCCCAAATATTGGAAAATCCACACTTTTGAACACATTAGCGAAGAAGGACGCAGCAATTACTTCTGCGATTGCCGGCACTACTCGCGATGTTATCGAGGTTCGAATGGACCTTGGCGGTTTGCCAATTACGCTTCTTGATACGGCGGGCCTTCGGGTATCGGAAGACGAAATAGAAATCTTGGGCGTCGAGCGCGCGAAATTCCGTGCCGAGGCAGCGGATATTCGTGTATTCCTGCTTGCTGAAGGCGAGAGATATGAAGAACTGGGCGTTGAGTTCAAGTCTGGTGATCTGGTCGCATATGGTAAAGCGGATGTAACTGAAGCTGACGGACTGTCAGTTTCTGGTTTGACCGGTGCCGGAGTGGAGGAGCTTCTGCATCTGCTTTCTGACGAACTTTCAAGTAGAGCATCCGGCGCTAGTTCAGCCGTTCGAGAGCGTCATCGTATCGCTTTGATGGATGGTATAACGGCGCTGGACAACGCGGAAGCTCACGTTAAAGCAGGTGCAGAATGGTCCGACCTCGCCGCTGAAGACATGCGACAGACCTTGCGATCCCTTGATTCTATGATAGGGCGTGTAGATGTGGAAAATGTTCTCGATGTGATATTTTCCAGCTTCTGTATCGGAAAGTAGGAGTGTTTCACGTGAAACATATGTTCGATGTAATCGTAATTGGCGGCGGTCACGCTGGATCCGAGGCAGCTCAGGCGGCGGCGCGGATGGGTGTGAAGACTGTTCTGATTACGCTAGCGTTTGATAAAATTGGTGAAATGTCCTGTAATCCGGCGATTGGCGGACTTGGAAAAGGGCACCTTGTTAGGGAAATTGATGCTCTTGATGGAGTGATGGGCCGTGTGGCGGATCAGGCTGGTATACAATTTCGCTTACTTAACCGTAGGAAAGGCCCGGCCGTACAGGGCCCGCGGGCGCAAGCAGATCGCCGAATTTATAAAGCAGCGATGCAAGCGGAGTTTAAAGGCCAGCCAAACGTGAAGGTATTAGAGGCAGAAGTTTCGGATCTGATCGTTTCGCGTGGTCGTGTTGGTGGTGTGATCCTTAGCGACGGCAGCGAAATATTTGCCGGTGCGGTGATCCTGACGGCGGGAACTTTCTTGCGCGGTGTAATT
>JAGLUD010000330.1 GCA_023134935.1 Paracoccaceae bacterium
GCGCGAATTTCGGGTGTATCTTCGCCCATGAACGATTTCAGCAGCGGGGTTTCGCCCGCGACGGGGTTGATCGCGTTAACGCGGACACCATTGGGGGCCAATTCAACCGCCATTGCTTTGGTCGCGGTAATCATCCAGCCCTTCGAGGCGTTATACCAGTTCAGCTTAGGTCGCGGACTGACACCAGCGGTCGAGGCTACGTTGAGGATCGCGCCCGTACCACGTGATTTCATATGGGGGACGATATGTTTGGCGGTCAGGAAAACCGACTTGGCGTTGACGGCCAGCACACGGTCGAATTCTTCTTCGGTGACATCTTCCATCGGGGTGGGCAGATGGGTGATACCAGCGTTGTTAACCAGAATATCAATCTGGCCCATTTGGGAAATCGCAGCCGCAGCCATCGCCTTGACGCTGTCGGAATTCGCTACGTCAACCGTTTGAGCGATGCCGCCGATTTCATCTGCGATTGCCTGTGCTGCTTCGCCGTTTATGTCGGCGACCATCACACGCGCGCCTTCGGCAACAAATCTGCGGGCTATGCCTGCGCCAAAGCCTGATCCGCCACCTGTTACGATAGCTGTTTTTCCTTCGAGTCTCATGGTTTTCTCCTATCCGGTTAGGGCGATGGTGGCACCGTTAACGCCTCCGTGCAAGCTCTCGATAGAGGGCTTCGGGGCTGATGGCGATTTCGTTGGCCATCCGATGCCATGAACCCTTTGGCGGAAGTATATCATTATTCCAGACCAGCCACGCATCGACGCGATCAGCGACGCGGCGCAGGGATATTATCTCGGCGCGGCGGCGGGCGTTCTGGACTTCGCGCCCCAGATGCGTAGCAAACGCGTGGCTGGCCGATGGATCGTTGGCCAGCATATCGCGGACTGTTTGATGGTTGAAAACGATCAACGTCGAATCCTCTACTGCAACGGCCGAGCAATGGTAGGCGTCAGTGCTGAACGAGGCCTCTGCAAGAATCGCGCCTTGGTTGGCACGTTGTAAAATCACGCCGGTTCCGTCGGCTTGGCGGCGCAGCAAATGCACTTCGCCGGATTGGACGGCGTAGTAGTGCGTAACGGGATCGTCGCGCTCAAACACCAATGCGCCAGCGGAAACCTGGCGGTGATTGTGGTTTAGGCGCAAAAGATGGTCGAAAAAACTGGTTGGCATGATTGCTATCATGTCTTGAGTCGCAAGTATGTTGCAAGTTTAATCTAGAACTTTCAGCATTCAGGAGAAACCATGCTACGCCCACTTATCCTCGCGACTCTGCTCGTCACACCCGTTTTGGCGCAAGAACACACCACCAATATGGATCACAATGCCCATACCGCAGGAATGTCGGCGATCGAAATTACCGAACCCGGCCAGTCGGCTTTTGCTGCGATCGAGCAGATCGTTCTGGCCCTCGATACGGATCCGAATACTGATTGGTCCAAGGTTGATATTTCGGGCCTGCGCGAACATCTGCGCGATATGGATCTGGTATTTACCGCCGCCGAGGTGACAGCTGAAGACATTACCGGTGGCATTCGGTTCACCATCACTGGCGAGGGTCGCGTGCGCGAAGCGATCCGCAATATGGCGATTGCCCATGCGGGTGTGATGGACGGAGTGGACGGTTGGCATTACGCAGCCGAGGAGCATCCCGAAGGTGCCGTGATGATCATTACCGTTCCACCATTCCAGATGGATAGGCTGACAGCACTTGGCTTCTTCGGGGTTATGGCAACGGGCATGCACCATCAGGACCATCACTGGGGAATGGCAACAGGCGGTAGTCCTCACATGTGATTTCAGCGCGGTCCGTTAACCGTGATGGGCCGCGACAGTTTTTAGGACGGAGAAACCGTATAGCGCCTCGAAACCCTTTTCGCGGCCGTGGCCGGATTTTCCGATGCCGCCAAAGGGCAGTTCTACGCCGCCGCCTGCGCCGTAATTGTTGATGAATATCTGACCGGATTTAATCGCCTTGGCCATCCGCATTTGTCGTGCGCCGTCGCGGGTCCAGATCGATGCAACTAGGCCGTAGGCGGTGTTGTTGGCGATTCTTAGGGCGTCTTCCTCGGTTTCGAACGGGATGATAGCCTGCACTGGACCGAAGATTTCGTTTTGCGCTAGAGGATCATTGGGGTCGATGCCGCCGTAAAGGGTTGGGGCGAAATAGTGCCCGCCTTGGGGTGCGTCGTCCACGATGGTGGCTTGCGCGAGGATGCGGTCGGGGTTGGCGGCTTTCACGAAGCCTTCGACAATTTCTTTTTGACGGGCGGAGATTAGCGGGCCGACATCGAGATCGTCCATCGCGGGACCAACTTTCAGCTCGCGATACCGTGTGGCCATCATTTCGCTGAGCTTATTGTATATCCCGCGCTGCATCAGAATTCGCGACGAGGCCGAGCACGTTTGTCCTGCGTTCTGCACGCCAGCGTTCACGAGGAACGGTAGGGCGGCATCCAGATCGGCGTCATCGAACACAATTTGTGGGGATTTTCCACCGAGTTCCAACGTTACCGGAACGATGGCATCGGCGGCGGCTTTTTGGATCAAACTGCCAACGCCAACTGAACCTGTAAATGAAATGTGGTTGATGTCGGGATGGGCGGACAAGGCTGCGCCTGCCTCTTCGCCAAGTCCCGGAACGACGTTCAATGCTCCAGCTGGAAGGCCTGCTTCCTCGGCAATTTTAGCGAACGCCAGTGCGGTTAGACAGGCTTCTTCGGCGGGTTTTAGAACCGCCGCGTTGCCCATTGTTAACGCCGCTCCGACCGAGCGTCCGATGATCTGCATAGGATAGTTCCACGGCACGATATGCGCCGTCACGCCGTGCGGTTCGCGCAGGGTGTAGACGGTGTAACCGTCGAGATAGGGGATGGTTTCGCCGTGGATTTTATCGGCGGCACCGCCGTAGAATTCCATGTAGCGTGCCAGCGCCACGGCATCGGCGCGGGCTTGTTTTAGGGGCTTGCCGACGTCGGCGGCCTCTAGCCTTGCGAGGGCGTCAACGCGCTCCAAAACCAGCTGTCCGATGCGGGTTAGGATGCGGCCGCGTTCTACGGCGGTTTTGCGGCCCCATTCGCCTGATAGCGCGGTTTGTGCAGCTTGCACTGCGGCGTCTACATCGGCGCGTTGGCCGCGGGCTATGCGAGCAATTTCGGTGCCGTCGGAAGGGTTTTCCAGTGGCAGGGTTTCGCCGCCGATGGGGGCGACCCATTCGCCGCCAATGAAGCATTTCGAGGCATCGAACCACAGGTCATTTTGAACGGACATCAGGTATATTCCTTCTCTAGCGCGTCTTGCAGCGACGGCGCGGCAGCTATCAGGGTTTTGGTGTATTCGTGTTGCGGATTGGTGAAAACGGCCTCGGTTTCACCGTGTTCGACGATCTGGCCGGACTTCATCACCATGACACGGTCGGTCACGGAACGCACCACGGAAAGGTCGTGGGAGATGAACAAATAGGACAGGTTCAGGCGGCTGGATAGATCTGCCAGCAGGTCGAGGATTTGGGCGCGGATGGAAACGTCTAGCGCCGATACGGCCTCGTCCAGAATGATCAGGTTGGGCTTGATAATCAGGGCGCGGGCGATGGCGATGCGTTGGCGTTGACCACCGGAAAACTCGTGGATGTATTTATTGGCGTCAGCGGGTTGCATACCGACCTCGATCAAGGCCTCTTCTACTGCTTGGCGTCGCTCCGCTCCCTTTGGCTCGGACTCCAGCAAATGTAGCGGTTCGGCGACTAGTCGGGCCACCTTGTGTCTTGGATTGAACGAACCGTAGGGGTCTTGAAACACCACTTGCATCTTGCGGCGCAGATCGCGGGGCATGTGGGTTCCGGCCTCGACGGGCACGTCGTGGATACGGATTTCGCCGCCTTGCAGGGCCTCTAGGCCAAGGATGGCGCGGGTCAGGGTGGACTTGCCACAGCCGCTTTCGCCGACAAGTCCGAGGTTCTCGCCGTCATGCAGCACAAAGCTGACATCGTTCACGGCGCGGAAGGTTTGCGGTTTGCCGAAGACGGATTTGCGCGGCGTTATATAGTCGCGAATGGCGTTGCGGACTTCGAGTAGCGGGGTTTTCGACGCGCGCTCATCGCCTTTGTCGGGGACATGGCTGGAGGCCTCGAATAAGGCCTTGGTGTAGGGGTGTTGCATGTTGCGGAACAGGGCGTGGGTTTCGCCGGACTCGACCACCTCGCCGTCCTTCATGATGACGATGTGATCGGCGACTTCCGCGACGACACCGAGGTCGTGGGTGATTAGCATCAGGCACATGCCGTCCTCGGCAACTAGTTGTTTTAGCAGGTCAAGGATTTGAGCTTGTGTGGTGACGTCTAGGGCGGTTGTGGGTTCGTCTGCGATCAGCAATTTTGGCCGCAAAGCTATGGCCATGGCGATGACGACGCGCTGGCGTTGGCCGCCGGAAAGTTCGTGCGGGTAGCGGGTTAGCGGAAATTGTTCGGCGGGTAGGCCGACGCGGTTTAGCGTGTCGCGGGCGATCTCATTTGCCTTGCTGCGGGAGGTTTTGCCGTGGATAAGAACCGTTTCCGCGACTTGGTCACCGATGGTTTTCACGGGATTTAGGGCCGTCATTGGTTCTTGGAAGATCATGCCGATGTCGCTACCACGAATGGCGCACATTTCGGGTTCGGATTTGGTTAACAGGTCTTGACCGTCGAGGATGATTTTGCCGCTGACCTCTGCGCCCGTGGGTAACAGGTTCATCACGGAAAAGGCGGTCATGGATTTGCCGGATCCGGATTCGCCGATCACGCCGATGATCTCACCTTTGGCGGCACTGAGCGCCACGTTTTTCAGGATCGGCGTGCCGTGAATCGACAGATTCAGGTTTTCGATTTGCAGGAAGTTCATGTGCGCGACCGCCGTAACCTTGGGTCCAGCAGGTCACGTAATCCGTCGCCCATCAGGTTCAGGCCCAGCACTGTCAGCACGATTGCCATTCCGGGGAAGATGGCGAGGTGGGGGGCGAAGCTGATCATGGTTTGGCTTTCGGCCAGCATGCGTCCCCAGCTTGGGATTGGCGGTTGGGCGCCAAGGCCGACGTAGGAGAGGCCCGCTTCGGCCAAGATGCCTAGGGAAAACTGGATGCTGCCTTGGACGATCAGGAGGTTGAGGATGTTGGGGAGGATATGCTCGATTGATATGCGGGTTTGGTTTTTACCGGCTACGCGCGCGGAGAGGACGAAGTCGCGGGTCCACAGGGACAGTGCTGCGCCGCGTGTTAGACGGGCGAAAACGGGGATGTTGAAGATGCCGATGGCGATGATGGCGTTGATGACGGAGGGGCCGAAGACGGCGGTAATCATGATGGCGATTAGTAGCGCGGGGAAGGCTAATACTAGGTCGTTTGTGCGCATAATGATTTCGTCCAGCAGGCTGTCTTTGCGGGCGGCGGCGGCGAGACCTAGGGGGACGCCGAGGATGATGCCTATGCCTACGGCGACGACTGCTACGGCGATGGAGGTGCGTGCGCCCACCATGATCATTGCGAAGATATCGCGTCCGAAGTGGTCGGTGCCGAACCAGTGCAGGGCGCTGGGTTTTTGCAGTTTGTGGGCGATGTCGAGTTTGGTTACGTCGAAGGGCGTCCACAGGAAGGATATCAGCGCTGCACCGATGAATATGAAAGCGAGGGTTGCGCCGATCATGAAGCTGCGGTTTCGCAGGGCGGCTTTTACGAATTGCATTAGCTGCGCCCCCGTAATCTGGGATCAACGGCTGCGTAGGCTATGTCCACGATGAAGGTCACTAGGACGACGGCGAAGACTAGCAGCATGACCACGCTCTCGACCACGATCAGGTCGCGTTGGGAGATGCTTTGGAAGACTAGGCGGCCGAGGCCAGGAAGGAAGAAAACGTTTTCGATGATGATTGCGCCGGCCATCAGGAACGAAAATTGCAGACCGATGATGGTTAACACAGGGATCATGGCGTTGCGCAGGGCGTGTTTCCACATGGCTTGGCGTTTAGTTAATCCTTTGGCGCGGGCGGTGCGGATGAAGTCTTCGTTCATGGTGTCGATCAGGGCGGAGCGCATGACGCGGGCAAGGATGGAGGCTTGGGGTAATGCTAGTGAGATAGCGGGGAGCGTCAGGGCTTTCATGCTGACGAAAAATCCTTTGTCCCAACCGGGGAAGCCGCCTGCCGAGAACCAGCGCAGGTTAATCGCGAAGAATACTACCAGTAGCATTGCGAACCAGAAGTTTGGTATTGCGACGCCTAGCTGCGTTGCGCCCATTATGGACACGTCAGTGGCAGTGCCGCGTTTTGACGCCGCAAGGATACCGGCGGGGAATGCGATGAGCGTAGACAATGTGAGGGCATAGATCGCGAGAGGTAGGGAAATCATGATGCGGTCGCCGATCATGTCTACCACTGGTGTGCGGTAGGTGTACGAGACGCCGAAATCGCCCGTTAACATTCCCGTAACCCATGTGATGTAGCGTTCAAAGGCAGATACGTTCAGGCCCAATTCTTCGCGCAAGGCCGCGACGGTGTCGGGTTGGGCGTTGATGCCGAGCATGTAGGAGGCTGGGTCGCCGGGGACGACCTCGATCGCGAGAAAGATCACGGCACTGGCGGCCAGCAAGCTGAGGCCAAGGGATAGCAATCGTTTCAGCGAATAGCGAAGCATGGGGACCGGTTTTCAAATGAGTGGCAGAGGCGCGGACGCCTCTGCCGAATGATGTTAATCGTTCCAGTAAACGGCCGTCAGGTCCGTTGCCTGTGTTGGCGCGTTCTGCCAAAGGCCGACGATATTGGCGTTTGCCACTGTCGAGCTGGCCAGCTGGAACAGATATCCGTTCACGTAATCATCCGCGATCATATACTGTGCCAGTTGAAGGATTGTGGAGCGGTCTTCCGGGTCGGTTGCCGCGTTCAAATCCTCCATCAACTTCTGGAAGGCCGCGCTGTCGTACTGGAAGTAGTACTCTGGCCGGGCGTAAATGCCGATGTCCATTGGCTCGGTATGCGAAACAATGGTCAGACCGAAATCGTAGCCACGGAACACTTGCTCCAACCACTGGGCCCATTCCAGATTGCTGATTTCGGCGATGATACCGACTTCACGCAGCTGTGCAGCGATAATCTCGCCACCGCGACGCGCGTAGGATGGGGGCGGCAGTTTCAGTGTAGTTGTAAACCCGTCAGGGTAACCCGCTTCAGCCAGCAACGCTTTCGCCAACTCAGGATCGTAGTTCGACTGACCGGTTAGATCGACGTAATCAGGGTTATGCGGCGCGAAGTGTGTGCCGATTGGTGTGCCAAGGCCGAACATAGCGCCGTCGATGATTGCCTGACGGTCGATTGCGTGGGCCAAAGCCTCGCGGACCTTGATGTTATCGAACGGTGGCATTTTGTTGTTGGTCGAAAGGATGGTTTCACCCTCGGTCGAGCCAACGAGGACTTGGAAGCGTGAGTCAGCCTCGAATTGTGGCAGATTTTCGGGTGCAGGGTAACCTGGGAAGGCATCCACATCTTCGGCCATAACGGCTGCAAATGCAGCGACAGGGTCCGAGATGAATTTAAACGTAGCGCTGTCCAGTTTTGCAGGTGTGCCCCAGTAGTCAGCATTTTTGGTGATGGTGATGTTGTCGCCTTGCACCCAGTTTGTGAACACGAACGGGCCAGTTCCGACTGGATGGGTTTTCGCATCGTCAATGGACTCAGGTGCCACGATAACCGCGTCGCCCCATGCCATGTT
>JAGLUD010000331.1 GCA_023134935.1 Paracoccaceae bacterium
TCATAGCCCAGAATGTCTTCTTCCCAACTGCTTGTACCTTTATTGGACCCGTAAAATTCCACCATCACAAAGCCGGTTTGGTTAACGATTGTCACAACACGGTTCAGCGCTGCCGCCGGAAGCGCAAACATCGCTGACATAATGCCAGCCGCTGTGATCGTCGTTATTACTTGTTTAATTCGCATCAATATACCTTTGATCCTATTGTTTCGTTATCGCCACAAAACCAAGGCATTCGTATTTTGATTCTATGGTCGAATCATATAATCCTTATTTTTATGGCATAATTATGGCGGCGTACCCTCACCACACGTCAACAGACCAACACTCGACTAGACGTGCACCCTGTTTCCTGCAAAGCTGCGCGACATGAACAACGTAGTAGAAATCCCCGTCTGGTTATTAGTATTCGGCGGCATTCTTGCCGCTATTGGCATCCTCGACCGGCTTCTTATGCCCTCCGTCCGCTGGTATCTTCGCCGCCGCTTGAACCGCGTTATCGACAGCTTGAATGATCGCCTGCAACTGTCCATTCAGCCGTTCAAACTGACCCGCCGCAAGATCATGATCGACAGATTGATCCACGACCCCAAAGTCATGGAGGCCATCGCCGAGCACACGATTTCTGAAAACATGCCCCCCGAAGTAGCCGCCAAAATGGCCGAGCGTTACGCACGCGAGATCGTCCCATCCTTCTCTGCCTCCGCCTATTTCGGCTTCGCCATTCGCGCGTCACGGTTTTTATCCAAAGCCATGTACCGCGTCCGCATCGGCTTTATTGACGATGATGCATTACGAAACGTCGATCCGGAATCGACTGTGATCTTCGTGATGAACCACCGGTCCAATATGGATTACGTGCTGGTCACATACCTCGTCGCCGAACGCTCCGCCTTGTCTTACGCCGTCGGCGAATGGGCGCGGGTATGGCCATTACAACAACTTATCAAAGCGATGGGCGGCTATTTCATCCGCCGAAAATCTCGCAACCAGCTATACCGCAAAGTACTGGCCCGGTACGTGCAACTGGCAACCGAAGGCGGCGTGACCCAAGCCATCTTCCCCGAAGGCGGCCTTTCCCGCGACGGCCTGCTTAGCGAACCGAAGCTCGGCCTGCTCAGCTATATCCTCGGTGATTTCAACCCCGAGACATCCCGCAACGTCGTCTTCGTCCCCGTCGGCCTGAACTACGACCGCGTACTAGAAGACCGCGTTCTGACCGCCCCGAAAGTAGATGGCAAACGCAAGTTCCGCTTCCAGCCAGGCACGTTCATCCGTTTCATGACCCGCCAAACTTGGCTGCGCATAACCGGCAAGTTCTACCGCAACGGCTACGCCTGTGTCAGCTTCGGCCGCCCGATCTCGCTGACCGAATACATGGCCACGCACGAACCAGCCGAAATGCCCCAAGTGATCGAGAACCTCGGAGCCGAGCTAATGACCCGTATCGGCCACGTCGTTCCAGTCCTGCCCGTATCACTGGTTTCAAGTGTTTTGCTAAAAGCCGATCACCCGATCAGCATGCTGGAACTGAAATCCAGATGCCACCAGACATGGC
>JAGLUD010000332.1 GCA_023134935.1 Paracoccaceae bacterium
GATCTGTATTCGCTTGAACACTCACCGCCGGAGGCTCTAACAGGCTGTCATCAATGTCGATCCCGATATTTTTCAAATCACGGGCAAAATCGGTTAATCGGGAAGCATCGGCCATTTCTGGCAAAATAAGTGGCGTTTGTACATTAGCTTCGCCCAATGTCGCGGATAAGGCGCCTTGCGGGTTGGAGAGTACTTCGCCCAGCGTCCAGACATTACAAGTGCAATTGGTTTTGGATTGCTGGAGGGCGGATATAAAGCTGCGCTCACGGTCGATCATTGTTGTCGCATTGGTTCGCAGGTAATCAGCGTTTTCGATGTTGCGGTTCAGCAAATCCAGCAACCAGCCGTGGCGGATGAAATGCAGGTTTGCGTGTGGGTCGGCCAGCAGGAACGGCCCGATATTGGGTAGGTCGCAAATCTCGTAATGAAATTTTAACTCCTTGTCGCGGGTGTTCCAAACGAGATTACACAGAAAGTTTTCCGGAGCCAGGTCACGAATAGCAGCAGAACTGGATATTCCACCAGGGCCGACTAATTCACCATTAACAAACTGCGCGCCGGATTCGGCAAATAGGCAACCGTGCGGTCGCACGCCGCTTTGGGCATTCTGCCAACCGTTAAAATCGGGAAACACGGCATTGAAGCCTGTGAAAATATGATAAGGTTTCGCTGTAGGCGAGTATTCTTCATACCATTGGCTAGGCGCGCGTCCGTGCATATAAAGCCCGCTCCGGCCAGTTTTGCGCCTGTTTGCGGCGGTGTCGATGCGTTCGAAATTCGGAATTGGTCTTGCCGCGTCTGCCGATGTTTCATGCAATGGATTAAGGAACCGCTGATATAACTCGGTGGCCCCTGCCCAGATTTTGCGTGCGAAAAAGGCGTCAATTGAACCAAGTAAATCAGCGTGATCGTCATATAGCGCCGTTGGTTTTCCTTGGTGGTCAAAGCGCGAAAACAGCAGCGACCTCGACTCGATTGTTCGGGCGTGTTTGCGCGCGAGCGTTTGAAAATACGACTCGTCTGGTATCCAGCATTTACGGAAATATGCATCGTTTTGCGGTTTTGCAGGGTCGTTCAAGATGGCTTCTAGCGTTTGCCTGCTTAGACACCACCATTGGCTGCCGATATGTGGCCGCAATCCGTTCGGAATACGCCGCGTGAGGCGTAGTTTCCGCTGCACTTCCACCCACATGTCAAAAAGCCACCGCTGTTTTTTCCACGAGAACGGGAAGCTAAGCGTAAATCTCTCGATCCCCAGCCCGCCGGTGATCCAGTTATCATTGCCAATTGCGACGCTTTCTATGAAATCCACATCTGGGTTTTCCTGCAAAAACGCAATAAACTCGGCGGGAGCACGAACTGGCAGGCTGTCACCGCTTACCAGCATCACGTGCCCGGCGTTCTGCCATTTTTCCAGTATTTCTGCGGCCATCCCCAGCGTTGCCTCGACCAACGAGAATTGCCCCCATTCGCATTCAAAGCGTTTAGCCCAAAGTATATCGGGGCAACTGGATAGCGAGGATTTGAAGTTGTTGAAGTTATTCGCCGACACGCTTTGGTCGACGTGGACACATACATTCAAGCCTTTGTCTGACAAGAACTGGACCATCTGCGCGACGCGATCAAGGTTGTAGTGTGCAAGAATTGCAATTGTCGGAGTCATGCCCATCCTCCCAATGACATCAAACCTAGATCTTCGAGCTGCCGCCAGTCCTCGAATTTCTTGGAATGCGCGTGATTAAGGACCGTGCCCTTGCCGTGCGCCGCTTTGTACGCCCGATATTCACGCCCGCCAGCGTAATGCTGTCGCCGCGTTTCTTCGCGATCGGCTTTGTCGGCCAAATCAGGCAGGAACTTTGTGTGTAACAGGCAACCGCAGATTTTTTCGCCACCCCAGTCTTCGAACGTTTTGTTTAATCCGCGTGGCAGCAGTGTGTGTGTCGAGCTGACGAAAACATTTCCACGGGTCCACTTTACCAAGGGAATTTTATTGAGTGCAGGCGCCTGATCAGGTTGTTCGGCGAAGAATATGCGTTGGCGCGGCCCGCCTTGTATCCACAAGTTGCCGTACTTTTTGTTATGCTTTTGCGTATAATTTCCACTGTCGAAATGTGTCAGGGTTTTGAACGGGCTTTGCCCCGGAACGTATTCCTGACCTTCGAGCGAGGTGGTTGGATACATATCCAGCAATAACGCCCCGAATGATTGGAT
>JAGLUD010000333.1 GCA_023134935.1 Paracoccaceae bacterium
CGCGCGAAAATTTGAATGTCGTCGGCGGCATCGGCCAAATACGCCTCCAACCAGTCCCGAATGTCGGCAACTGCGTCCCAGCGTCCTTCATCAACATCGCGCGCCGCCGCTGCAGCAGCGGCACCCATGCCCGCAATGCCGACAACGTTTTCCGTACCGGAACGACGGCCCATCTCCTGTCCGCCACCTTTAAGGCGGGCATCAACTTCGATGCCTTTACGAATGATTAACGCGCCAACGCCCTTAGGAGCACCAAACTTGTGACCCGATATCATCGCCCGCTCTGCCCCGCTCCACGAGAAAGCGTAAGGAATTTTGCCGAATGCCTGCACAACGTCGGAAAGCGCTATACCTTCCGGTAAAGTGTGGATGACACCGGTTTCGCTGTTCACCTGTTGCAAACTGGTGTTCTTCGGGTCTTCCGCCCGCACATATCCGTTTTTGTCCGCATGCAACGCCTCGGAAGCCCAAGCAGTTACACAGTCATGCTCAATCGCGGCACACAAATACCCCTGCCCTGCCAGCGCCATGGCCGAGGCCTCAGTCGCGCTGGAAGTAAATATAATGTCGGCACCGGAGGCACCCGTCGCATCGGAAATTTGGCGGCGTGCAGTTTCGACGATTGCCTTGGCTTTGCGACCCTCTGCATGGACGGACGACGGGTTTCCCGTGACCTCCATCGCAGCAACCATCGCGGCTTTCGCTTCCGGCCGTAGCGGAGTTGTGGCGTTGTAATCTAGGTAAACTCTGTTCATTCGTCGTCCACCACAGCCACGAATGCTGGTACTGCTGGACATGGTGCAAGTTCGTCACCTGTGATGTCACTAAGGCGCGTCTGGTGTAGGAATACGTAAACGTGGGCCGACAGGCGTTCCCACAACTTGTCCGTCAACTGCTGCGCATCAGTGTCCTGATCGCCACCGCTGGCACCTGCCCCGCGAGACATCGCATCCATGGTTTCATCGACTGCACAAAGAATCTCGGATATCCGAATCTCGGTTGTTGCCGAGGCCAAACGATATCCGCCACCGGGACCACGCACCGATTCTACGATTTCGGCGCGGCGCAGCTTTACAAACAGTTGCTCAAGGTAAGCCAATGAAATCCCTTGGCGTTCGGATATTTCCGACAGAGAAATCAGCCGATCCTTGCCCTCATGCGCCATATCGACCAGCGCAATCATCGCATAACGTCCTTTGGTGCTGAGTTTCATGGCCTGTTCCGATCTACGAGAGGTTGACGCAAGCCCGCTCAGGGCTTACTTCCATACCGAGCAATAAGGGGTTTTCCCTTAGTTTAGAATGTTTCTAGGTTGGTTGACTGATTAAGTCAAGCATTCGGTCAACCCCTTAAGTCGCAGGAGCGATATTGTATGCCTGAGGTAATTTTCGCCGGTCCTGATGGCCGTCTTGAAGGTCGTTATCATCCCCAAAAAGCCAAGGACGCGCCGATTGCAATCATCTTGCATCCGCATCCTGAACACGGCGGGACGATGAACAATAAAGTAACGCACAACCTGCATTACACCTTCCATAAAATGGGCTTTACGGTTCTGCGGTTCAACTTCCGTGGCGTTGGTCGCTCCCAAGGCGAATATGACCAAGGTATCGGCGAACTTTCCGATGCTGCTGCGGCGCTGAACTATCTGCAAGGCATGAACCCGAACGCCAAGCATTGCTGGGTTGCCGGCTTCCAGTTTGGTGCGTGGATCGGCATGCAGCTGTTGATGCGTCGCCCAGAAGTGTCCGGTTTCATCTCCGTGGCGCCACCTGCGAACATGTATGACTTCAGCTTCTTGGCGCCCTGCCCTGCATCCGGCCTGATCATCAACGGGTCCGAGGACAAAGTAGTGCCGCCGGAACCAGTTGAAGAACTGGTTGAAAAACTGCACCAGCAAAAAGGTATCACCATCACGCACGAAGTGATTGAGGGTGCGGGTCACTTCTTTGACCCTGGTATGACCGAAATGCTGGATATGACCGACGCATACGTGCGCCGACGCATGACGGAAACCACGCGCTAATATCGATCACTAACGATGCCATTCATCGTTTGAACGTTATTTCAGGCCAGTTGACTTGTTTTGACTTCACGAATACTTAGATGTTAATGGCATTAACACTCAAGTATTCGCGGAGACGAAAATGGACAATGAAACAACAGATCGCCCTTCACGCTGGACACG
>JAGLUD010000334.1 GCA_023134935.1 Paracoccaceae bacterium
AGGGAATCACATACACGAATTGTTAACGAAGGTGGCGCAGTCTCGCCCTCCTTAACGATATCGAAATGGGCATAGAAACTGGCGACCTCGTAGACCTCCGCCATCGACAACGACATTTCCTCGGCCAAAGCCCGCAGGTGCGCGGCAGACAAATGGCCGTATTCATCCTGAATAAGGTGTAAATGTTCGATTAACAGATCACGGCTGCGGGGGCGCGCGCCAAGTAGCTGCTCAATTTCTTTCCATGCGGTTTCGTCCAGCTGGCGGCCTTTTGGCGTATGTCGCCCCTTGCCTTTACCGGATTTCCAAACACCTTTTCGCTGGTCCAACGGAGCCATCTTAACACCTCGATAGTTATCTCAAAGCAACATACACCAAGTCGGCACCGCTCCTAGCCTCAAAACGACGTAGCGGTGGTAATTTTGGTCGTCAACGCTTGTGATTAACAGGCACATCCCGTAAATTTCGTGGATAATCAACGCAAGGAACAACATGACATTCAAAGGGCGGATCACACACCTATGCTGTGCGCTGGCTCTCGTCATTGCGCCACAACTTTCTATGGCAGAAACTGCACTTGTCGCTGTAGCTACGAACTTCTCCGAAGTGATTGATGTTCTGAAAGCCGATTTCGAGGCGGCAACCGAACACCGGCTAACCATCATTACCGGCTCCACCGGCAAGCTTTATGCACAAATCGTTAACGGCGCCCCTTTCGATGTGTTTTTAGCGGCCGACCAAGCCCGCCCCGAACGTCTGGTGAAAGAGAGCCGAACGATTGATATTCAATTCACATTCGCCACAGGCCAACTCGCGCTTTGGAGCGCTGACGCCGACCGCATCGGTGAAAACGGATTGCAAGCGTTAACAGAACGTTACCGGCGCCTCGCGATTGCCAACCCGCAGCTTGCACCCTACGGTGTAGCGGCCAAGGAAGCGTTAAGCGCGCTTGGCCTAATGGAAAAACTGCAAGACCGGATAGTCATGGGGGAAAACATCGGACAAACCCACGCCCTAATCGCCAGCGGCAACGCCGAGCTTGGTATTGTCGCGTTGGCCTATGCGATAAGCCCGCGTAACGACTCTGCTGGCAGCTATTGGATCGTTCCATCCGAATTATACGCGCCGATCCATCAAGATGCGGTACGCACGCTGCACGCTGAAGGAAATGGGGCTGCATCCGCTTTTATGGCGTATTTACAAAGTGACCCCGCCAAAGAAATCATCCGAGCCTATGGTTACGAGGTCGAATAATGGCTGACCTTTCCCCCCTATGGTTAACAATACAACTGGCCGGAACGACCACGTTTTTCCTTTTATTGCTGGGCACACCGCTGGCTTGGTGGCTGGCCAACACGAAGTCCAAGACCCGCCCCGTTATCGAAGCATTAACAGCTTTACCCATCGTCCTACCCCCAACGGTAATCGGGTTCTATTTCCTGATCCTTCTCAGCCCGACTTCTACAATCGGGCGCTTCTGGGTCGATATTACGGGTGAAACCTTAACATTCTCTTTCACCGGCCTCGTCATCGCCTCGATGTTCTACTCCCTACCGTTCATGGTCCAGCCGCTGCAAACGGCATTCCAAACAATAGGCCGCGCCCCGATGGAGGCAGCCGCGTCGCTTCGTGCCTCGCCTATTAATGCATTCTTTACTGTCGCCGTTCCGATGGCGAAGCGCGGTTTCCTGACCGCAATCGTCCTTAGCTTCACGCACACCATCGGCGAATTCGGCGTGGTTCTGATGGTCGGCGGCAATATCCCGGGTGAAACCAAAGTGATTTCCATCGCCATTTACGAACACGTCGAAACACTGCGATATGCTGAGGCCCATCAGCTTGCGGGCGGCCTGATGATCTTCTCGTTCATCGTCCTTATGGCGGTTTACACGCTTAACCGGCGGGGCTCTGTTCATGTCGGTTAAAACATTAAGACTCCGTGCACACCTTCCGTTCGATGACCATACGATCGAATTTAGCGAGGTAATTTCGCTATCAGGCATCACGGCCCTATTCGGCCCAAGCGGAAGCGGTAAAAGCACGTTGTTACGGATTTTCGCTGGGTTCGAGAGTGGCGGTAACCTCCGATTAACGTATAACGACGAAATCTGGACCGACACTAACGCCGGTATTTTAATGCCCCCCCACAAACGCCCCGTCGGCATGGTATTTCAGGACGACCGCCTGTTTTCGCACCTCGATGTGGCTAGCAATCTTGCGTTCGCCGACAAACGCAGCCGGAAGGTTGATAACCCGATAACGATGGATCAGGTGGTCAAGTCACTGGATTTGTCAGCGTTGCTTAATAAATTTCCCGCGACCCTGTCGGGTGGCGAAAAACAACGAGTGGCCTTGGGTAGGACTTT
>JAGLUD010000335.1 GCA_023134935.1 Paracoccaceae bacterium
TCCTGCTCGATCGAGCCGGATTCGCGTAGGTCTGACAGCATCGGGCGTTTGTCGTCGCGCGATTCAACCGCACGGGAAAGCTGGGAAAGGGCGATCACTGGGATGTTCAGTTCTTTCGCGATGGCCTTCAAACCCTGCGTGATTTCGGACACCTCGTTCACACGACTGTCTTTGGCGGTCGCTGGACGTACCAGTTGCAAATAGTCGACCATTAACACATCAAGTCCGTGCTGGCGTTTCAAACGACGTGCGCGTGCTGCAAGCGATGATATCGGCAGGGCAGGTGTGTCGTCGATATAAAGCGGGCATGTTTCGAGGTCTTTAGCGGCCTCTAGGAACCGCCGGAATTCTTCTTCGGTCATGTCACCACGACGGATTTGCTCGGACGGGATCTCGGCCGCTTCGGATAGGATGCGTGCAGCTAGTTGTTCCGATGACATCTCCAGCGAATAGAACCCGACGACACCACCCTCAACAGCACCTTCGGTACCGTCCGGCTTGATGCCTTTTTTGTACGCCTTTGCAATATTGAACGCGATATTGGTGACCAGCGAGGTCTTACCCATCGAAGGGCGTCCTGCCAAAATCAGCAAATCCGAGGGGTGCAAACCACCCAGTTTTTTGTCCATATCGATCAGGCCTGTCGAAATACCGGACATCCCGCCATCCCGCAGATACGCTGCGTTGGCGACATCAACGGCCGAGGTCAGTGCCCGCAGAAAGCTTTGAAACCCACTGTCCACATTGCCGGATTCACCCAACTTATAAAGCATCTGTTCGGCATCAACGATCTGGTCTTTCGGCTCGCTTTCCACGTCAACCGAGGCCGCCGTGGCTGAAATCTGATCGCCAATCGCCATCAAATCGCGACGGATCGCCAGATCGTAAATCAGCTGCGCGTAATCTTTGGCTGCAAACAGCGAAATCGAGGCACCCGCAAGACGTACCAGATAGGCTGGACCGCCAAGCTCTTTCAGCCCTTCGTCATCTTCCATAAACGCTTTTAAGGTCACTGGGGATGCTAGCGCATTCTTTTGGATGCGGCGTGCGGCTACTTCAAAAATTCGACCATGCACGGGGTCATAAAAATGCCCCTCGTTCACGATCGCGGTTATACGATCGAAAACGTCGTTGTTTACCAACAACGCGCCCAGTAATGCCTGTTCTGCTTCGATATTGTGGGGGAGGGAAATAGCCTCTGCGTCCACGTTTATTCCACCATCTGCCACGATTCTCTCCTTGCTGGTGTGGTTATACACCAGTTTTAACTACCCACAGGCTGTGAACATTGGGGATAACTTTATATTTTCAGCTTCGTCGCCAGCCACTGATAAACCAGTATTGCACCGATCGTGCCGATCGTCGTTCCCATAATCACGTCCGCCAAATAATGCGCGTCAACGGCCATACGGCTGTATCCAGCGAGGATTGCGACAGGCAACAAGATGTACTTCAGACGCGGTGCTAACAAGACAATTGCTACCACAAAAGCAAAGGCCGTGGTTGTGTGGCCTGATGGCCAGCTCGCATAGCTTGACTGAAACACAAACGGATCAAAGCCAGATGGGCCTTCGGTATCAAACAGATAAGGGCGGGCACGGCCAACGATGCCTTTGGCAACCATTGTGAATATACCGGTCAGGGCTACGGCGATAAATACGAACACGCTTTGACGTGCCAGAAGTTTCCAACGCGGGTTTTCAGGGGTAATCCGTGCGAGGATTGATGAAACAGTCCAAAGGCTGATCAAAACAATCGCCATCCAGCCGGAGCTGCCCAAATCCGTAATTATCAACCAGATTTCGCGCGCGTCTTTGTCTGTCACGCGGGTCAAATGATACACGCGTTCATCCAGCAGAAAAAAGCTGATCAACGACAGCGACAGCCCAAGGGCGGCATAAACTGCAAGACGTGATGTACGTAGATGTTTCATGCGTATCCCATAAAAAAGGCCGCGTACAATTTGCACGCGGCCCTTATGATTTGCAAGTCAGTCGGGCGTTTAAGCTTCCGGCTGATCTTCTTCAACTTCTGCAGCAGGCTCGTCTTTCGACGGAGCCAGGTCATCGTCGTCCGCAGCGGCAGCGCCGATGTCGTCGAACAATTCAGCAATTTCGAATTCAGCTTCGGCTTCAGCAGCAGCAGCGAGATCCGCAATGGAGTCACCAGATGCCTGAAGTTCAGCTTCTTCAGTCGAGCGTGCAACGTTAACAGTGATTGTTGCGGAAACTTCAGGGTGAAGAACAACAGTCATGTCGTGCAGGCCCAGATCCTTGATTGGTTTTGCAAGGTGGATCTGTTTTTTGTCGATTGTGAAACCGTCAGCCGTTGCGGCTTCGGATGCATCACGGCCCGTAACGGAACCATAAAGCGAGCCAGCGTCAGATGCGGAACGAATCACGATGAACACTTGTCCGTCGATTTTCGCAGCCATTGCTTCGGCTTCACCTTTGGTTTCAAGGTTGTTTGCTTCCAGCTGCACACGCTGTGCTTCAAACGACGCCAAGTTGGCTTTAGTCGCACGAAGCGCCTTGCCCTGTGGCATCAAGAAGTTACGTGCGAAACCGTTTTTAACGGAAACAACATCACCCATTTGGCCTAGCTTGGCCACGCGTTCAAGAAGAACTACTTCCATGGTCTTTCTCCTTACTTAACAGCGTATGGCAGAAGCGCGAGGAAGCGGGAACGTTTGATGGCACGGGCCAGTTCACGCTGCTTTTTCGCCGACACTGCGGTGATACGGGATGGAACGAT
>JAGLUD010000336.1 GCA_023134935.1 Paracoccaceae bacterium
CTTACGACGGCGGAAAAATGGTTTATTTGCCATTGGTTATGATCCTTTCTTAATCGCGACGCGGACGGCGAGGACGCTCGTCGCGGCTGTTTTTGGCGATAACTACTGCCGAAGGGCCTTCTTCGTGTGCGTCGACTTTGATAGTCATTACGCGCATCACATCTTCGTGCAAACGCATAAGGCGTTCCATTTCCTGAACGGCCTCGGAAGGCGCGTCGGATTTCACGAAGGCATAGTGGCCCTTGCGGTTTTTGTTAACTTTGTAGGCCATAGTTTTAAGGCCCCAGTATTCCGTATCAACGACTTTGCCGCCGTTGTCGGAAAGGATAGCGCCGAAGTGCTCGATGAGACCTTCAGCTTGCGCGTTGGACAAGTCCTGACGCGAAATAAATACGTGCTCGTAGAGCGCCATATTGATCACCTATATTTAGACGTGCTTCAAAATGCGGACATAAGACCCTCCGGCCCGCATACGAGAGGCCACGTGTTAATGGTTCTCGGAGGAATGGGGCCTTATACGCTTGTTGCGCGAGGATGCAAGGGGATTACCCCTTCATTTTATACCGAAAGTCACAGTAATCTGCGCCTTCCATGATCGTTTGGGTGCGGGTCAATTCCATATCCTCGGAATAGCCTAGACAGAACGCGGCATCGCGGTTGCAGGACAGAAGGTGTCCGATTTCGCCCAAGCCCATTTCCTGGTACATCTTGGCGTATTCGCAGCGGGTAATGTTGTATTCCAGTCGGTCGGGTGAGGTGTGCAGGACTTCGCGATCTAGTGCGTTATCCGCATCCCATGCACCAGAATGTTTTGCGAAATCTTCCAGATCAGGTTCATGGCCAACGGCGCCGCGATACTCGGCCCCTTGGCGAATGGCTGAACTGGCGACGGCCTCGCGGATGATATCCTGCGCCTCGCCCTTGGACATGCGCTTGCACAGTGTCTCGTAGAAATCACGTACCATCTCGGCTTCGACACGGCGTTTTTCCAGCATTGAGCGGGTGTTGGGCATCAGTGCCTCCTATAACTTCGGTGGTTGGCTGTCGCGCCAACGGCTGCGGATCAATGCGGCGCGGGCTATGTGGCGCGTTACGCCGTGGACGGGGATAAGTTTGGGGTCTGTCATGGGCAGGGCGGGGACTTCGCCGCAGATTAACCCTGCCATCTCGCGACCTATCGGGATAGTTAACGCTAATCCGCGACCGTTATATCCGGTAAAGCCCCAGTAGTTCGGGCCAAACTGGTGGAAGCGTGGGTAAAAATCCTGTGTGACGCCGACGTTGCCGGACCAGACGTGGGTGAATTCCACCTTGCCCAGTTGCGGAAACGCGGTTTCCAGCCGTTTTGCCACGGATTGACGCAGGCGTGGTTTGGCGTTCACGCGGATCATAAGCGAGCTGCCAGTGACCAGCCGGTTTTGTGCGTCATAGCGGAAATACCACAGGTCGCCGCGCGTGTCTGATACGGCTTGGCGGGCGGGAATGATGGTTTCGCGTTGTGCATCGCTCAGGGGCTTGGTGGCCAGTTGCCACGCCGTGATCGGCACGATGGATTTCTTGATTAGCGGGGCGACATCATCCGTATAAGCGTTGGTGGCCAGCAGGATTGCATCGGCATTCAGCACCCCGTCGGGGGTCTTGATCTGCCAGCCATCCCCTTGGCGTGTGACCTTAAGGGCAGGGGTGTTCTCAAAGATCGTAACGCCAGCCGCCTCGCAAACCTGTGCCAAGCCATGCACCAGCTTCAACGGGTTCACATGGCCGCCCGTAGGGTTCAACATGCCGCCATGCCAATGGCTTGACCCCAGCAAAGCCGCCGCCTGCGAGGCATCCAGCATTTCCGCCCCCGCACCGAGGCGTTGCCACGCCTTAACCCGCGACTCGCTTAAGCGCAGGTA
>JAGLUD010000337.1 GCA_023134935.1 Paracoccaceae bacterium
CTCCAGTCGCCGAAATCCATGCTTAGGCCATCGAAGTGTTCGATCTGTTGCGCTTCGCTCGCCAATGCCTTTTCAACAGTTTTCAAGGCGGCTGCGGGATCTTCGATGGTGAAGTTCTGCTCGCCCGAGGCGGGGAATTTGGCTTTGCGGTCGGCTATCAACTCTGCCAGCGAAGTTCCGGTGGTCGACACCAGTTCTGCCACCATAAGCCACGGGATCATACCGCTGTCGCAATAGGCGAAGTCGCGGAAATAATGATGCGCGCTCATTTCGCCGCCGTAAATCGCGCTGTGTTCGCGCATGACCGCTTTTTGGTAAGCGTGGCCAGTACGAGCTTGCACGGCTTTGCCACCTAAATCGTCGACGATTTCTTGCGTGTTCCAGATCATGCGCGGGTCGTGGATGATCGTCGCGCCTCTGTGCGCAATAATAGCCTGCTGCGCGAGAAGGCCGACGATGTAGTAACCGTCAACAAACGCGCCGGTGTGGTCGAAGAAGAAACAGCGATCGAAATCGCCGTCCCATGCAACGCCAAAGTCTACGTCGTGTTCGATGACAGCCGCAGCAGTGCGTGGCTGATTTTCGGGCAGTAGCGGATTGGGAATACCGTTCGGGAAACTAGAGTCTGGCTCGTGGTCCATACGTACAAACGTAAGTGGCGCGCCGTGAACGGCGAGTTGATTGGCGATTTCGTCGAAAGCAGGCCCAGCAGTGCCGTTGCCCGCGTTGACGAGAATCTTCAAAGGTTTCAGTTTAGTGGCATCGATAAACGAACATATCTTCGCGGCGTAAGCCTCGCGTACATCGACGTTGGTTAATGTTCCCTTAACCGCAGAAAGGGTAAATTCAGCACGTTCCGCGGATTTGCGGATTGCCGTCATTTCGACTTCGGGGCTAAGGGGCCGAGACCCGCTACCCACGATCTTCATGCCGTTATAGTTTATTGGGTTGTGGGAGGCCGTGACCTCTACGCCTGCATCAGCGTTTAGATGGTCGGTCGCAAAGTAGACTTCTTCGGTGCCCGTCATGCCAATATCGAGGACGTTAACGCCCATGTCCTGTAATCCGCGCGCAACGGCCGACTTCAGCTCGGCGCTGGTTTCGCGGCAATCGCCACCTAGAACTACCGACTTCGGTGAAAGGCTTTGCGCGATGGCTGCGCCGATGTCATATGCGATGGCCTCGTTCAGCTCCTCGCCCAGTTTTCCACGGATGTCGTAGGATTTGAAGCAGCTAAGGTGGCGCATGGAATAATCATCTCTTTATAAATTGGCATCGAAATTGTAGCGGTTACCCGCTTATTGCGGTTTCACCACGATATTAGGCTTTGTATAGGGGGTAATTGACTCATATCAAGGCATTGATTCTGGGTGCTGTTTATGTGCAACATCGGTAAATGAAATGGAAAGGCAGATTAATGAAACTAGTTACTTACGCTCTAACAGGGGCTTTCATGCTGGCGTCGACAGCCGCATTCGCAGAGTCACACGGGGCTGCTGAAGAAAACACGCAGCAAATGATCGTCGAAGCAGCACTTGCTGGTGGCGACGCGGCTGCCGGTGAAAAGATATTCAAGAAATGTAAAGCCTGCCACATGATTGGCGAAGGCGCGAAATCCCGCACAGGCCCACCTCTGAACGATATGGTTGGCGCTGAAGTTGGCGATCTTGAGGGCTTCAAGTACTCCAAAGGTATGGTTGCACTTGCCGAAGAAGACACAGTTTGGACAATCGAAAATCTTAACGCTTTGTTCCTGAAGCCACGTGATTTCATCGAGAAAACGAAAATGTCCTTTGCAGGCCTGAAAGACGAAGAAGATCGTGCGAACTTGATCGCATATCTTGCGACTTTCACTACGGTTGAAGCCGACGACTAATACCGGTTTATCGGTTAACGTATTTAGCGGCCCTCGAATGATTCGGGGGCCGTATTTTGTTGAACGAACGAGTTGACCGTATGAAACTTATCCGTCTGCTGATATTTACGGCTGTTCTTTCCGGTTGCGGGAATTTGCCGATTTACGGCGAATTGGAAGTTGCGGGCCACGATACCCTTCCCGAGGCGGGCAGGCAGATTTCCGTGACCACATGGAATGTGGGATATGGCGCATTAGGGGCGGGTGCGGATTTCATTGCCGATGGCGGATCGCACATGCGTGCGCTGGATAGCGACGCGATTACGTTGGCCGTCGCCGAAATCGGACAACAAGTTGACCATTTTGATGCGCAATTTCTTTTGTTTCAGGAACTGGCGAACGACAGCATTTTGACGCGCAACGTTTCAGTTCAAGCCGAGGTTGCGCGGAATCTAACAGATTATTCTTCTGTGTATTGGGAGGACCTTGGGGTGCTAGCACCCAAGCCATACGACATTTCGCACGGTATGGGCGTTTATGCGCGGACCGGCACGGACGTCACCCATGCATATGCATTGCCGCAAGAGCCAGGGTTTTTCTTTCTGACCGTCAAGCGATACTACGCCGCGATTGTGGCCGAGGTTCCTATTCAAAGCACTGATCGCAAGTGGATATTGATGAACATTCACCTGTCGGCGTTCGATGACGAAGCGGACGTGCGGCGCGCGCAGGTTGAGGCTGTCTTTGATTTTGCCGAAACCGAGTATGCCAAAGGCAACTATGTAGTGCTCGGCGGGGATTGGAACATGCGAATATCTGACACGGAATTCGCACATACGACTGCGGAGAAAGACCTGTTCTGGATTTACGATTTCCCACACGATCTGCTGCCCGCGGGTTGGCGGTTCGGTGTGGACGAGCGAACGCCTACGGTTCGAACGCTGCACAAACCGTATGTGGAGGGGGAAAATTATACCACCATAATAGATGGCTTTGCGTATTCGCCGAACGTGCGCTTAAACCGAATTACGACTACTAACCTGAAGTTCGAGAATTCCGACCATCACCCTGTGACGGCGGAATTCTCGGTTCGTTAGGCGTCTTCTTGCAGCCAGAAATGTGCCGACAACACCCCAAGCGCGATCCAGCCAACTGCGCCGACAGCCAAGCTGCGGCCTGCGAACTCGGCAGCGAGTTCGGGTGGGACGGTTCCGCCGAACGCCTCTGGAAGAGGCGCGCCGATGATGTGCGGGATGGCCAGGATGACCAAACCAACACCCCAGTGCGTCCAGCTTTTACCGAACACTACGGCCGTGATACCTGTCATTGTCGCAACGATGGTGCCGATCAGCCAGATTTGCCGCTGTGTTATCTCCGCGGCGATCATGCCGGGCAGTTCCGGTGCAATCCCCATCGCCGGGGCGAGTTGGAACGAGGCGTAGCCCGCCAATCCCCAAAGGATACCGCTGCGTGTGGTGATCTGAACGCCTTTTTCCTGCGCAAATGCCATTGCGGCGACCATCACGAAGGCAAAGCCAATGTAGATTGTTGCAGCGTAAAGCGCGG
>JAGLUD010000338.1 GCA_023134935.1 Paracoccaceae bacterium
GTCCATAGCCCGCTTTTTAGTAAAACCGCTCGCACGTCTTCATTGATATCGAGGGGAACAGAAGGGACATCCTCGCACTCGACTACAATGGATTCGAGGTTTCTGTGATGGCTGTAATTGATTTTGGCAACCACACCTGACGCAGGAGCGGTAAACAGGATATCTGGTCGGTTCCGAGCACGGACCAGAGGTTGGCCAACGCCCACCCGATCCTCAATCTGGACAAGCACTTCTGGGCGAACACCGTGAAAATCCCCTGCAAACACCGCAACGGACGAAACTTCCGAACCGTTTTCGATGATCTGTCTGGGCATTCCGGCAACCGGAATATTCAGACCTTGTCTGATAGTGAAATCCATATTCCTATAAACTGTCACAGTTTACAAACGTGTTTTCCCGTAACCAGCATTCCCTTAGTTCGATTGTATAAACACATCTTAAGAGTGTTTTAATTGGATCGGCAATACTTTGATTTGAGTCAATGTACTGAACTGCAGGATAAAATAGTGTCAAGTGCGCACAACTAAACCGGAGGATGAGATGCTTTCTACATTCAGGACTGCGTTGCTGTTTTTATTGCCTGTGTTGGTGGGGCCCCACCTGCCAGCCTTTGCTAACGAAAACCCACCCACTGTAAGTTCGGCTGTTGAGGCATGGTTAAACTCCCCTCACGCTGACTATAGCTCCGAAGCATTCCGCCATTGGGACGAAGACGGAGAGATTCCGACATCCTGCGCGGTGTGTCATTCCTCTAGCGGTTTCATGGACTATATTGGCGCGGACGGTAGTGAGGCCGGGCAAGTTGATAATCCAGCGGCCCCGTTATCCGTTGTGGAATGCGCAACCTGCCACTCGGCTACAGCCGAGGCGTTGGATAGCGTCGTCTTTCCTTCAGGGGCTATGATCTCGAACCTCGGCTCGTCGGCTACCTGCACTGTGTGTCACCAAGGACGACAATCGACGTCGTCAGTTAACGCCGCTGTCACGGGATTGGACAACGATACACCTTCCGCAGATCTCAACTTTATAAACGTGCACTATCGCGTTGCCGCAGCGATGCTTTTCGGAACGGAAGTTAAAGGGGCTTATGAATACGACGGCAAAGAATACAGCGGCAAGTTTACGCATATCCCGGGTCTGGACACCTGTTCGAGCTGTCATAACCCGCATAGCCTAGACGTTGCACTGGAGAATTGCGTGGGCTGCCACAAAGTGGATGCGCTCGGTGATATCCGGACTTCTAGTGTAGATTATGACGGAGATGGTGATCTGGCCGAAGGTATTTCCGCCGAAATTCAGAGCCTCCATCAAGCACTGGAGTCCGCGATGTACGCGTATGCTTCCCAAATTACCGGCGCGCCGATCATTTATGCGGCTGGGGCATACCCATATTTCTTCAACGACACCAACAGTAACGGTACCGGAGACCCAGGAGAAACCATTTATCCAAACCGTTACGTTAGTTGGACACCGCGGCTGTTGAAGGCGGCATATAACTATCAATATATCGCAGTTGATCCGGGGGCCTATGCTCACAACCCGCACTACGCGATCCAGATATTACTCGATAGCATTGATGATCTTGCGGAAAAAGTCACGGTCGATATGCCAGAAACGTCTCGCCCATAGATTGGGACGAGGTGAAAATAAATAATACACGGCAATCACTTTGCCGAAATACATCGTAGGGACAGTATCAAACGCTAACTCGAAGGAGAAAGTTATGAGACTTGTTAACGATAAAATCGCCTTGATAACAGGCGCTGCTGCCGGAATTGGTCGCGCTACCGCTTTGAAATTCGCTAACGAAGGCGCGAAAGTTGTCGCCTCCGACGTAAACGTCAAAGGTGGTGAAGAAACCGTGGAAATGATCAAAAAGGCGGGTGGAGAAGCCATTTTCGTCAAATCCGATGTCAGCCAATCCGACGACGTGAAGGCTTTGGTTGCCGAAACGGTAAAGGCTTATGGCCGCCTTGATTGTGCCTGTAATATTGCTGGTATTCTGGGATCTATGGGCCCGTTTACAGACCAAACCGAAGAAGACTTCGATCGTGTCATTGCTGTCAATTTACGCGGCACTTTTCTTTGCATACAGGCCGAGTTGGGGCAAATGCTGAAGAATGATGGCGGAACGATTGTCAATGTGGCCTCAATCGCGGGGCTAGTTGGTTCCGCAGGTATTTCGCCTTATGTAGCCTCCAAGCATGCGGTCACAGGTCTGACTAAAACCGCAGCGCTTGAATTTGCGCAACAGGGTATTCGGGTGAATGCCGTATGCCCTGGCGGCATAGAAACAGATATGGTGCAGAGCTTCCTTTCCGAGGAATTTACAGAGGAAATGCTGGATGGAATGCATCCAATCGGTCGCATCGGACAACCTGAAGAAGTAGCGGAGTTGATGGTCTGGCTGTGTTCTGACCGCTCGTCGTTTATGACTGGAGCAATTATTCCAATCGATGGCGGTTTTGTTGCGCAGTAATCGCGTACATATAAAACACGTTCCCGAGGGCAAGCGTCGTCATTTCTTACGCTGTGTTAAGCTAAACGTGACGATGCCCTCGGCGATGGCCCACGATATCAAAATGGCGACCGACATAACAAAGAAGACAAAGGTGTCGAGCATTTCCAATCCGAGTAAGGTGCGAAGTTGTGGCACAAATACCGTCAATAATTGCAGTCCAATACCGCCTATGATTGCCACGTTCAGCCAGACGTTACGTTTGGGCACTACGGATATGTGCCGTGCGGGATAGGCGAATAACAACTCGGCGATGGAATCGTAAAGGAACACGGCAGTTCTGGTAAGAATAACGCCGTAGCCCAGCAGTGGCAGCATCAACAACAGTGAAAGGCTTATGACGGCTTTCGTTGTGCCGGTGAGCAGAATAAAACGCAAAGAACGGCCATCCAGAAGCGGAGATTTGGGATCACGTGGCCGCTGGCGCATAACTCCGGTATTGCGATCCATCGCAAGAGACATCGCCGCCGGGCCATCGCTAATAATATTCACCCATAGTAGTTGCACTGCCGTCAGGGGCAATAACAACCCTCCTGTGGGCTCTTCGAGGCCGAGTAAGTAAGCAGCAACGAGTCCGCCCAAAATTAGCAACACAAGACCAAAATTTGTCGAGAACAGAAACCGGATGAACTTCTGGATATTTTCGTAAATGTTGCGACCTTCTTCGATCGCGGCGACAATGGTGGCGAAATTATCATCAAGCAGGACAATATCGGCTACCTCGCGCGACACATCACTGCCGCGTAGCCCCATGGCAATGCCGACATCGGCGCGTTTAAGTGCAGGGGCATCGTTTACGCCATCCCCCGTCACCGCGACAACCTCACCGGAATCTTTCAAGGCCTCGACCAGGCGTAGTTTATGCTCGGGGGTAACACGGGCAAAGACGCTTACGCTTGATATCCGGCTTTTAAGTTCATCAAAAGACAATGCTTCGACTTCGTCGCCTGACATAACTGCGCCATTCGGAATGCCGACAATACCGGCAATGGCTGTCGCAGTTGCCGGATGATCGCCTGTTATCATTAACACACGGATTCCGGCCGCCTGCGCCTTGGCCAAAGCATCTGGCACTTCCGTTCTGGGTGGGTCCCACAGCAGAATCAGGCCAAGGAAGTCCAAATCCGTATCCGTTTGATCACTAGAAGTGGCCGCCGCAAGTACCTTGTAGCCTTCATTCCCATATGAAAGTGCTTTGCTTTCCCAAACAGCGCGTTCCTCTGCCGGCATTTTGCTGTTTCCTAAAAGCGCCTCGGGGGCGCCTTTGAAATAGCAGATACTTGCGCCATTTTCGGCAACGGTTACGCTCATATATCGGTAACTGCTGTCAAAGGGTTTGCTGTCGGATCGTGGGAATTCCTGCAACATAGAGATTGGGTCAGTGTCATTAGCCAATGCATATTCCAGCAATGCCAGTTCGAGGGGGTCACCGGAACCGGTGCCTATCTCGGCATCATTGGCAAGCACCATGGCCCTGATTAAATCTGCCGATCTTTCGGTATCCACCGCCTTAACGATCATACGGTTTTCCGTTAACGTTCCGGTTTTATCTGTTGCAATAACTGTGACTGCCCCCAATGCTTCGACTGCATTTAGGCGCCTAACAACAGCCTTATTATTGGCCATCCTTTCAACGCCAAGCGCCAATGTCAGTGTCAGGACAGCGGGCAGACCTTCAGGAATTGCGGCTACGGCCACGACCACAGCAAACAGAAAAATATGCCCGATCCGCTCAAAACCCTCAAAGTAAATTCCGCCGATGACCAGCACCACGGCCAAACCTAGAATGGCAACAGCAATCTGGTTGCCAATTTTATGGATCTGGCGTTCCAGTGGGGTTTTCTCGTCTGTAAGTTCGCTAATCAGGGTTGCCAGTCGGCCCATGTTACTGCGCGCACCGGTATTCGTAACCGTGATATAGCTTTTGCCACGCACGATAAGGGTTCCACTGAAAACTTCGTCACCCTCGGTTTTATCGGTGGGAACCGACTCCCCGGTAAGCACGGATTCGTCTACCAAAACCCCCTGACCAGCCAACATCAAACCGTCCGCAGG
>JAGLUD010000339.1 GCA_023134935.1 Paracoccaceae bacterium
ATTTCCATGGGGAATGCCTAGGTTTCGAGGGGCAGCACGTGCCGCCCCTCAAGGTTAGAAATCAGTAACCAGCGTCGATGTCGAGCCAGCGTTTCAGGATTTCGTTCAAGCTGCCGTCAGCTTTCATCTGGTCGATGGCTGCGTTCAGCGCGGCTTTCAGTTCTGTGTCGCTTTCACGAACGCCTACACCAACACCACCGCCGATGGACACGCTATCGCCAACGAACGCCAACTCGCCGTTGCTGTCTGCAACGATGTCAGCAAGGAAGGCGCGGTCGGCCAGAACCGAATCCACTTCGCCGGAGCGAACAGCGGCTACGGTTTCATCAGCCGTTGAAAATTCAACAACTGTTCCACCGGAGCTAGCAACATAGCTTGCGTGAATAGTCGCGGCTTGTGTCGCAATCACATCACCCGGGCTTGTGGCCCCTGCCAATGCCAAATAAGCACTTGGGTCGGACGGGATGTATTCTTGTGTGAAGTCAATGACCTCGTCGCGCTCGTCTGTGATGGACATGCCAGCGATAATTGTATCGTAGTTGCCGGATACGAGGTTAGGGATAATTGAATCCCAATCGTTCACGACCCATACGCAATCAAGCCCTGCGATTTCGCATAGTTTATCGCCGATTTCACGCTCTAGGCCGTCAACTTCGCCAGCGTCGTTCAGGAAGTTATATGGAGGGTATGCGCCCTCAGTTCCCATGCGGACTGTGTCAGCGGTTGTTGCAGTTGCAAAAGCGGCCAATGTGGCGGCAATAATAAGTTTTTTCATCGTTATCTCCTTGGTTAGTTTTAATGTTGGGCCGTAGTGGCCGAAAGAAATTGCTTTAAACGTTCCGATTTAGTGTTCCCGAATACTTCTTCGGGGGGGCCTTCTTCCTCGATCAAACCTTGATGCAGAAAAATTACGTGATCAGCGACGTCGCGAGCAAGTTTCATATCATGGGTGACGATAATCATTGTCCTGCCCTCATTAGCAAGCGATTTGATCACTTTCACGACTTCTGCTTCCAATTCAGGGTCGAGCGCGCTGGTGGGCTCGTCAAACAACATCGCCACAGGTTCCATCGCCAACGCCCGCGCAATGGCCGCGCGTTGCTGTTGGCCACCGGAAAGCTGTGCCGGGTATGCATCGCATTTATCGCCAATGCCGACTTTGGTTAGCAGCTCGCGACCTGTGGCTTCGGCTTGCGCTTTGTCTTTGCCAAGAACCGAGATCGGGGCCTCCGTCACATTATCCAGAACGCTTAAGTGTGACCAAAGGTTGAACTGCTGAAACACCATCGACAGCTTTGAGCGCAGATTGATAATCTGTTTGGTGTTGGCTGGTTTGCGTCCGTCGCCATCGCCTTTCCAAGCGATAAGATCGCCATCGAATCGGATGTCGCCCTTCTGGCAAACCTCCAACAGATTCGCGCATCTGAGCAAAGTACTCTTGCCGGAACCTGAAGATCCGATCAAAACAACGACCTCTCCAGCGTTGGCGTGCAGGTCAATTCCCTTCAAAACTTCCAGAGAACCGAAGCTTTTGTGGATATTTGTTAGCGAAATAATTGGCGTGTCGGTCATTTTAACTTTCAAGAATCTTTTTAACCCGTTGATGTGGTGACTCTATTTAGTTGCTGGTGGAAATAGCAACACAAAATGTGCGCGGGCTGCCTTGAAATTAACATATTTACCACACCTTTAGGCCTATTTTTAAAGGGATAGTGTTTGGATTGACTATTAATACCTGCTCACTATTGTTTAATGCCTGTAACCCGTAATTCATCTCCATTTAGTTCAGTATCAGTGCAAGCCAACAGTTCGTTGGCCCCACAATTCTGGTTTCAACATGGCACGATCACTCGTGACCTTGATGGCGATCTGCGCCCTCGGGTTAACATGGACTACGGCCGCTTTGGCCTCGCAAGGAAGTTGCGATTCGCAGCTGTCCGGGTCCGCGAATAGCAGGACTGTTTCAGCAGACGCGCTGGACCAGAGCTTGTTCAACGACGCCGTTCTACATTACGTGAACGTGGAGCGCTGCAATCGCGGCCTGTCTCCGCTTCGTTCGGACAGCAATCTCATTCGAGCTACCCGCCAGCACAGCACACATATGGCGCGGAATGCTTATATCAGCCACAGCTCCAAACAATCGGGTTATCGCAACCTTCAGGATCGGCTGTCGAAGGCGAATGTACGGTACAACTTAGCTGGTGAAAATGTCGCCAAAAGTTTCGTATTTGCGTTCGATCGTCGGAACGTTGGTACACAATCTCAATGCAATTTCAAGTTTTCGAATGGCGCGACGGTTCCGCGGCATACGTATGACAGTTTGGCGAAAGATCTAGTGGTTCTTTGGATGGAGTCGCCAGCGCATCGTAAAAACATTCTCGAGAGATCGTTTCACCGAGCTGGTGCGACTATTGGCGTGAATGATGATCCTAATTTTTGCGGGACGGTTTATGTGGCGCAGAATTTCGCGAATTAACAAAACCACTAACTAGCTTTACTTACAAAAACAGCGCCTAGATATCTAGGCGCTGTTTCCTATTTTACGTTAAGAAATAACCGATTAAGGATTTTCGCTATCGCCACCGTTGTTAACGCCGCCCGAATTTCCGGGGTCGCAGACGGCACCTTCATCACCGTTGCCTCCACCAGAATTACATTTAACGCACTGGTTCAACACAGTATCCAAGTATTCGTTCTTTTTACATTGTAAGAACGGAACACATACTCCACCGTCATCAAACAGACCCTGCTCTTCGCAGGTCTCAGGTGTATAGCAAACACCGGTTTCTTGATT
>JAGLUD010000034.1 GCA_023134935.1 Paracoccaceae bacterium
TTTTCTTACGACCCCCTGACAACATTTCAGAACGGCCCAGCATTAACGCCGCGCCTAGATCAATACCCTCGGCCACTTCAGCGCAGGTTTCTTTGCGCACCAACGCATTCAGGCGCGGGGCGAGCTTGCCTTCGCGGGCATCCATGTCGTCGTTCAACAATGCCTCGGCAATCACCAGACCCAACACACGGTCGCCAAGGAACTCCAAGCGCTGGTTATCGGGACGAGTCGTCGTGGATAATGACGAATGCGTTAACGCTTGGTGCAGCAATTCAGGGCGGGCAAACTGATGCTCTAACCGCTGGATAAATGCTGTGGTGTTCGCTGAAAGCTTCAATCGATTGCCTTCAAATAACGATCCGAGCGCCAATCCCAGAATTTCCACAACGCGCTGCCAGCAGCGGAAAATACAATGCGATCAGCGCGACCAATGATGTTTTCGGCAGGCACGAAACCAACGCCAGGATTATAACCTTTAGGCGCGAAACGGCTGTCCACGGAATTGTCGCGGTTGTCACCCATGAAGAAATATTCACCATCGGGCACAAGGAATTCTTGCGTGTTGTCAGCGCCTGATTCCTCGATGTTCAGAACCTCGTGAACAACGCCGTTTGGCAGCGTTTCCATGGCGCGTTCTTTGATGCAGTCACCACCCAATGCAGGTCGGGTATTCGAGCAACGCGGGAAGCCTTGCTCTGGTCCCTGTTTCTCGTATGTCTCGATGAACGGAGCGATAGTCGTCTGAGGTGCAACTGTGCCGTTGATGTAAAGAATACCGTCTTTCATCTGGATGCGATCACCCGGCAGGCCAATCAAGCGTTTGATATAATCCGCGCCGTGGACGGGGTGTTTGAACACCACAACATCGCCGCGTTCGGGGTCATTTCCGAAGATACGTTCGTCCGAACCTTTGGCGAAACCGCAGAAATCCGTGCCAAACATAGTCGGGCAAGAGGCGTAGGAATACCCATAAGTGAATTTGTTAACGAACAGGAAATCGCCAATCAGCAGCGTGGATTTCATCGAACCCGACGGGATCCAGAACGGTTGAAACAACAGGGTGCGGATCAGGCCCGCCAGAATAAGCGCAAAAGTGACTGTCTTGATGGTTTCAACCAAACCGCCTTCACTAGGTAATTCAATATCCATAAATGCTATTTCCCTGTGTTCAATTTCCGGCAGCTTTTCGCTGTTGCGATGCGAAGTGTCAAGCTATGCGGGCGTTTTTGGCAACGCCTCGATGATAACAAATGCCTGCGCCCACGGGTGATCGTCGGTCAGGGTCACATGGATATGGGGATGATGCCCCTCGGGCGTCATCCGGACCAGCCGTGCGGCTGCGCTGCCAGTCACATGCATGGTCGGTTGACCGGTGCGCATGTTGCGCACCTCCATCTCGTTCCAGGCGATACCCATGCGAAGGCCGGTACCCAAAGCTTTGGAACATGCTTCTTTCGCGGCCCAACGTTTGGCGTAGGTTTCGGTAGTTAACAAACGGTAATCGGCGGTGGCGCGTTCAATGTTGGTGAACACGCGTTTCAGGAATCGATCGCCGAAACGGTCAATCGTGCCTTGGATGCGTTCGATATTCGCTAGGTCTGAGCCGATTCCGATGATCACGCGACGTTTGCCCCGAAAGTTTCGTTGCGGGACTCGTCCATCAAGGCGCGCATGCGCCGGATGGCGGAATCAAGGCCCGAGAATATCGCTTCGCCGATGATGAAATGCCCGATGTTCAGTTCCATCACTTCGGGGAATGCTGCAAGAGGTTTGACCGAGTTATAGGTGATTCCGTGCCCTGCGTGCACTTCCAGCCCAAGGCTGTGCGCATAGGCCGACATTTCACGCAGTCGCTCCAACTCCGGATCGCTTTCATTAAGCTTACCTTCTTCAAGGGCATCGCAATACGGGCCGACGTGCAACTCGATTATCTCGGCACCGATGCGCGCAGCTGCCTCGATCTGCTTTTGATCGGCCGCAATGAAGATAGACACACGGGAACCAGCCTCGCGCAATGGCGCAATGAAATGCGCCAGATGGTTTTCTTCGCGAGCGACGTTCAGTCCACCCTCCGTCGTACGTTCCTCGCGTTTTTCCGGCACGATACAAACCGCATGGGGTTTATGGCGCAGCGCAATCGCTTGCATTTCCTGCGTCGCGGCCATCTCAAAATTCAGCGGAATGGACAAGTGCTCCATCAATGCATCGATGTCACTGTCGGTGATATGGCGGCGATCTTCGCGCAGGTGCGCAGTTATACCGTCAGCGCCCGCTACCTCGGCCATTTTCGCGGCGCGCAAAGGGTCAGGATAGGCCCCGCCGCGCGCATTACGCACAGTGGCGACATGGTCAATGTTAACGCCTAAACGCAGGCGACCAAGCGGTTGTATTAGGGTATTTGCCATAGGTACCGACCTCATAATAACGGATTTCGATGCAACGTTACTGCGCTTATTCGCCGGAGTCAGCCACAGAATCGCGTAGCTCACGACGTTTTTCGCGTCTCTCGGACATAATCACACTTCGCCGGATTTGATAGGCGGCAATTACAGGTTTTAACAAGAAGTACGTGATGGCACCTGCACCAATACCGATGATCGTGCCGCCGACCAAGTAAGGCAGAAACAGATTGGATATGAAATCGGCCAATCCTTCAGGCCGTTCAGCGACGCCAAACCAGCTTTGGATCAACTGCCACGAGTCAGTGGTGGCTTGCCAAAACGCCGAATGCAAACTTTGGAAATCGTCGTCCTTGGTATTCATCCCCAGCACCGTGCGCCCAAGGTTTAATGAAACGGCCGCGATGAACGGATAGGTAACCGGATTGCCAAACATGGTTGTAATAAACGCTGCAACCAGATTGGCCCGCAGGATGTAAACGATAATTAACGCCATCGCCATATGCACACCAAGGATTGGCGAGAAACAAACGAACACGCCAATCGCCGCCCCAAGGGCAATTTTATGCGATGTATCTGGCAGGCGTTTCACACGATGGCCGACGTACTGAATGCTGCGTTTCCAACCCTTTTTGGGGAAGAAGAGGGTGCGCAAACGCTGGTATAGCGATTGTTTATCCCGTCTTTTGAAAACCATTATTCAATGTCCTTATACGAGTTACTCATAAAGATTATGAGCCAATAGCAAACCGAACACCAGTGCGTTCAGCGGTTGGCCGAAGGATTTCTGTAACGCACTACAGATGCGATGTCATCGTCCGCTTCGATCGCGGTTCGAATATGCATCAGGTGTTCGACATCGCGCACCTGCAAATCAATCAGGATACGGTAATAATCGGGTTTGCGCTCGGTGAAATGGATATCGGCGATGTTGGCATTATGCTCACCGATTAAGGTGCAAATGCGGCCCAGAACGCCGGCATCATTGGCCATGATGATCTCGACAGTGGCGAAGTGATCGGCGTCGGACATTCCTTCTGTCCAGCGCAGATCGATCCAGGCGTCCTGGTCATTTTCGTATTCCACCAGCGCGTCGCAATCGATCGTGTGCACGACGACTCCGCGACCACGCACCATGATTCCAACGATACGTTCACCGGGTAATGGTTGGCAGCATTTGGCCGGAATATGGCTTTGTCCGGGTTTCAGGCCAACAACTTCGGCTGTGGGTTTATTGCCTTTAACCTCGGCCTTTTTCAGCAGCTCGGGATAAAGCGCCATGGCCAGATCGTTTCCGGTAACCTGTGTCGTGCCAATCTGCGCCAACAGCTCGTCCTTGGAGGGTAACCCCATGTTCTTTGCCGCTGTCGCCAAAGCTTTGTCGGTGGCCTTCTTGCCAACCTTGCCCAAAGCAACGCGTGCGATTTCGGTACCTAGACGTATATGGCCTGCCTTATGTTCCTCGCGCAGCGATCGCCGGATTGCGGATTTGGCACGGCCGGTGA
This sequence comes from Paracoccaceae bacterium, assembly GCA_023134935.1. Lineage (GTDB taxonomy): Bacteria > Pseudomonadota > Alphaproteobacteria > Rhodobacterales > Rhodobacteraceae > NORP23. The sequence continues at coordinate 3,905 of JAGLUD010000034.1, forward strand.
CGACCATATCTTCCCAGCTTGGTTGTGGTCGCTGGCTGTCGGCGCGAATAACTTCAACAGATTGCCCGTTACGAAGACGTGTCCACAGCGGCACTCGCTTGCCATCAATTTTTGCGCCAACGCAACTGTCGCCGATGCGGGTGTGGATAGCATAGGCAAAATCAATCGGGGTCGCACCACGTGGCAAATTGATAACCGCGCCTTTCGGGGTGAAACAGAACACCTGATCCTGAAACATCTCAAGCTTCACATGCTCAAGATACTCATTCGGATTCTCGGCGTTTTCAAACCCGTCAATAAGCCCACGCAGCCAGTGAAACGGGTCCACCGCAAACGGGTTTTCGAAGCGCTCGCCATTACGATAGGACCAGTGCGCAGCCACGCCGGATTCCGCCACGATATGCATTTCGCGGGTACGGATCTGGACTTCAACCCGCTTGGCATCACGACCCGACACTGTGGTCTGGATCGAGCGATAGCCGTTGGTCTTCGGTTGGCTGATGTAATCCTTGAATCGTCCCGGAATCGCCTTCCAACGCTGATGTACCGCGCCTAGCGCCAGATAAGCGTCGCGTTCATCCTTGGTGATGATGCGGAAACCATAGATATCAGACAGGCGATGAAAACCTTGTCCGGTTTCCTCCATCTTGCGCCAGATTGAATAGGGACGCTTTTCGCGACCGGTCACTTGGGCCTCAACATCGTTTTTCGCAAGCGCTGTTTTGATGTCTTCTATAATGACAGGAATCAGGTCGCCGGTTTCGGATCGCAGGGTAAGGAACCGGCGCATGATCGAATTGCGCGCCTCGGGGTTCAATACCGCAAAACACAGGTCTTCCAGTTCCTCGCGGATGTACTGCATGCCGACCCGACCAGCGAGGGGTGCATATATCTCCATCGTCTCGTGTGCTTTTTTGCGCTGCTTTTCCGAGCGCATATGTCTGATCGTCCGCATATTATGCAAACGGTCGGCCAGTTTCACCAACAGAACCCGCACGTCCTTGGACATGGCTAACAGAAGTTTACGGAAGTTTTCTGCCTGCGCGGTTTCGACGGAAGACAGTTCAAGATTGGTCAGTTTGGTAACGCCGTCCACTAGCTGCGCGATTTCTTCGCCAAACCTGTCGGACACGTCTTTATAACTGGCACCAGTATCTTCGATGGTGTCGTGCAGCAGCGCGGTGATGATCGTCGCGTCGTCCAGCCGCACTTCGGTTAGCAGCGCCGCAACTTCGATGGGGTGGCTAAAGTAGGGTTCGCCCGAAGACCGAAACTGCCCCTCGTGCGCGTCCAGCCCAAAAGCATAGGCGGCGCGGATCAATCCGGCGTCGGTATTCGGGTTATAGTCACGTACGAGACCAATCAGGTCTTCGACATCAATCATCAGGCGGGCTCCGATCGGGGGTGTTCCCCGCGAGACAGCTTACTTGGCCTCTTGGGCTTCCATCAAGGCACGAAGCAGATTTTCCTCGGACATGTCATCCTCGGCTGCGTCGCCTTCCTCAGTGCCCATAAGAAGGGTCATCTGGTCTTCTTCCGCTTCATCAACTTCGATCTGAGTCTGATGGGACTCAATCGCAGCTTCGCGCAGATGCTCGGCTGTCAAAGTTTCGTCAGCGATTTCGCGAAGGGCGATAACTGGGTTCTTGTCGTTATCGCGTTCAACCGTCAATTCGGCGCCCAACGA
>JAGLUD010000340.1 GCA_023134935.1 Paracoccaceae bacterium
ACTGCTCAACCGCGTCGTCGATCGACCCACCCTCAAACAGCCGCGCCCAGAAAGTCAGGTTTTCGCCCACTGTCAGTTGCGGCTTGATCGCGTCCAAGTGCCCAGCATAGGCAATTTGTTCCTGCACGCCGTCGTGGTCATCGGCCAGCGAAATGCCGTTCAGAACCACGTCACCTTCAAACGGCAGCATCCCCGCCAAAGCTCGCAATAATGTCGACTTACCGGATCCATTCGGCCCGCGCAGCATAACGGCCTCACCAGCACTGAGTGTAAAATTCTGGTCCGAAAAAATCAGACGGCCCGTGCGGTAACAAGCTAGATTAGAGGCGTTCAAAGTCATGCGATTCCTCTATCCTATTCGGATTGCGGGTGAAAGGCCCAAGCGAGCTGATAGCAAACCGTTAAACTGTTAAACCGGTTTAACGGTTCGCAGTCACATTTTTTGTCGGTATATTGACCCTCATCAACATATACTGTATACAATTGCACACAAAGACGTTACGCCCCATTGCAGCCCGTTTCTTTTCAGGGCATAGCGCACAAAACACTCACTAACAGGAGGCCCCCTCATGACCATTCAAGTTGGCACCGATACCGCCAATACACGCCGTGATCTGAAAGTCGGATCGCAAACGGTTTCGTATTATTCCATCCCAGCCGCTCAAGCCGCTGGCCTAGGCGACTTCTCTCGCTTACCGGCCGCGCTTAAAGTGGTGCTGGAAAACATGCTTCGGTTCGAAGATGGCAAGACCGTTTCCGTTGACGACATCAAGGCTTTCGCCGAATGGGGCACCAACGGTGGTAAAAATCCACGCGAAATCGCTTACCGTCCGGCCCGCGTTCTGATGCAGGATTTCACTGGCGTTCCAGCCGTGGTTGACCTCGCTGCAATGCGCGATGGCCTCGTTGCCCTTGGTGGCGACGCTGAAAAGATTAACCCACTGAACCCTGTTGATCTGGTCATCGACCACTCGGTCATGATCGACGAATTCGGCACTCCGCGCGCCTTTGCCACGAACGTCGAACGCGAATACGAACGCAATATGGAGCGTTACACCTTCCTTAAATGGGGCCAGTCCGCCTTTAACAACTTCCGCGTTGTACCTCCGGGAACAGGCATCTGCCATCAGGTGAACCTTGAATATCTGGCCCAAACCGTTTGGACTGATACAGACCAAAACGGAAACGAAGTTGCGTACCCAGACACACTAGTTGGAACCGATTCCCACACAACTATGGTTAACGGCCTTGCCGTTCTCGGTTGGGGCGTTGGCGGCATCGAAGCCGAGGCCGCAATGCTAGGCCAGCCCGTATCCATGCTGATCCCCGAAGTTGTTGGCTTCGAGCTAACCGGAAACATGATGGAAGGCACCACCGGTACCGACCTCGTGCTGAAAGTTGTTGAATTACTGCGTGCGCAAGGCGTTGTAGGCAAATTCGTTGAGTTCTACGGCGAAGGCCTAGACCGTCTGCCACTGGCTGACCGTGCAACGATCGCCAATATGGCCCCTGAGTACGGCGCAACATGTGGCTTCTTCCCGATCGACGATGAAACACTGCGTTACCTGCGCGTTTCTGGCCGCGACGAAGACCGCATCGCATTGGTCGAAGCATACGCCAAGGAAAACGGTTTCTGGCGTGACGCGGACTACAATCCGATCTACACCGCCACGCTTTCGCTGGACATGGGTACAATCGTTCCGGCCATCTCTGGCCCGAAACGCCCACAAGACTACGTGGCCCTAAACAACGCCAAAGGCGCCTTCCGTAAAGAAATGGAAGAAACCTTCAAGCGCCCAATGGGCAAAGAAGTCGCCGTCGAAGGTGAAGACTATACGATGGAATCCGGCAAGGTCGTAATCGCCTCGATTACATCCTGCACCAACACATCGAACCCATACGTGATGATCGGCGCAGGCCTCGTGGCACGCAAAGCCACAGCGCTTGGTCTGAACCGCAAACCTTGGGTGAAAACCTCCCTCGCACCGG
>JAGLUD010000341.1 GCA_023134935.1 Paracoccaceae bacterium
TCGCGGCATTTGTCGCGGCTGCATTGTGGATACTGTCCGCCCCTGAAACGCTGCCTGATAGCGCCGAATTTGCGCGAAACGGCGACGTGGAAAAGGGGCGGCAAGTGTTCTACGCAGGCGGATGCGCGTCTTGCCACTCTGCCCCCAAAGCCGAGGGGGACGCCAAATTGTTGTTAACAGGCGGACGCGTTTTCCCCTCACCGTTCGGCACATTTTACGCACCCAACATATCGCCCGACCCCGATCGCGGCATCGGAAACTGGTCCGCGCAGGACTTGGCCAATGCCATGATCAGAGGCGTCTCGCCGGACGGGCAGCACTATTATCCAGCCTTCCCCTATACGTCCTATTCACGCGTGAAACTTGCCGATATCGTCGATCTTCGCGCGTTCCTTAACACGCTGCCGCCCTCTTCTGCCGTCAACAAACCCCACGAGCTCCCGCTGCCGTTCCGGTTCCGCCGTGCGCTCGGGTTGTGGAAACTTCTTTACCTTAATGATGCCCCTGTTTCGGGCGATTTCTCACGCGGCCAGTATCTGGTCGAGGGGCTGGGCCACTGCGCGGAATGCCACACGCCACGCACCGTTTTCGGTGGGCTAAAGCCCGAAAAATGGATGTCCGGCGCCCCCTTGCCAGAGGGCAAAGGCCGCGTTCCCAACATCACCCCCCACACGGACGGCCTCGCGCATTGGAGCATCGGCGATTTCACCGAATACCTTGAAAGCGGCTTCACACCGGACTTCGATTCCGCCAGTGGCGTGATGGTCGATGTCATTGAAAACACAGCACACTTAAGCGATACGGATCGCCTTGCTATTGCCACGTATCTGAAATCGCTCGCACCGATCGCCAAGCCCTGACAGGACATATTTACATACAATTGTTTACACTTTACCGGCAGCGTTAACTTTCGGTTAACGATTTTGGTGTTCTCTCCGATTCAAATAATTGGTAAATGTGTTGGAGGGTAAATGTCAGGGAGAATTCTGGTTGTCGATGACGTAGCAACCAACAGGTTGATATTGCAGGCGAAGCTGTCTTCGGCGTACTTCGATGTGCTGCTGGCCGAAAGTGGCGAGCAGGCGTTGGCAATCACTATGGCAGAGCTGCCGGACATGATCCTGCTCGATGTCATGATGCCGGTAATGGACGGGTACGAGGTTTGCCGAATCCTGAAATCGCGCCCCGAAACCGCCCATATTCCTGTCATCATGGTCACCGCCCACAACAGCACCGAAGAGAAAATCCGCGGGCTAGACGCAGGGGCCGACGATTTCCTAAGCAAGCCGATCAACGACATCACTTTGTTCGCCCGCGTACGGAACCTGATGCGCGTGAAAATGATGTTCGACGAATTGAAACTGCGCGAAACCACGTCGCAGGAATTGGGCCTAAGCGACTTTCTCGAAGATCACATCTTTAACAAAGATGAAACCGGTTGCGTTTTGTTGGCCGCCAACAACACCGACCAAGCCAAAGCTTGGGCGGCATGTGTTAAGTCGCGGCTGCCGTTCAGGACAGCCGTTGCCAATTGCGAAGAAGAAGCCACCAACATTGCCCGCCATGACACCCCGGATGTGTTTATTGTCTGTCAAAACCTAGCCAACGGCGGGGATGGTCTGCGATTGGTATCCAACTTGCGGGCCAATCTTAGCACCCGCCAGTCCGCCGTAATTCTTGTCGTGGAGGATGGCAAAATGGAAACCGCCGCCAAGGGGCTGGAACTAGGCGCAAGCGATTATATCCACGCACCGTTTGACCCCAATGAAATGGTAGCGCGGTTGCGCTCCCAAATGCGGCGAAAGAAGTATTCGGACAGGTTACGGTCGAACGTGCGGGACGGGCTGAAAATGGCGGTGATCGACCCGCTGACGGGGCTATATAATCGCCGCTATGCAACCCAACACATGCAGCGGATCATCGAACGTTCCGGCGAAAGCGGCATGCCCTATGCCGTGATCATGATGGATCTGGATCGTTTCAAATCCGTTAATGACACGCACGGTCACGAGGCTGGCGACAAAGTCCTAAAAGAATTCGCCCATCGCCTACAAGAAAACCTGCGCGGTATTGATCTGGTCGCCCGCTTGGGTGGCGAAGAATTCCTTGTCGTCATGCCAGACACCGGCCCACCCGAAGTCGAGTTCGCGGCCGAGCGCCTGCGAAACGCCATCGACCGCATGGATTTCGATATCGGAGACGGCAACCAAATCCCCGTCACCGTCAGCATCGGCGTCGCATTCGGTGGCCCCGCCGACAAAATCCCCAGCGTTCTTATCCAGCAAGCCGACGCCGCCCTATACGAATCCAAAGCCACGGGCCGAAACCGCGTCAGCTATTTTGCCACGGCCGCTTGAAATCCGCAGTTACATTCTCTGTTTCCCTTAACGGCCTGTATATCCTATACGGCCCACATGACCCAGAACCCGCCAAACCTCCGCCCCGACCTCGCGCCCAAAGCGCGGATTGACGCAACCGCCCGTGAAGGCCAGCCGAAAATCGGTATGGTCAGCCTTGGCTGCCCCAAAGCCTTGGTTGACAGCGAACGCATCCTCACCCGACTGCGCGCCGAGGGCTATGCGATTTCGCCGGATTACAAAGACGCCAGCGCCGTAATCGTCAACACCTGCGGTTTCCTCGATAGCGCCAAAGCCGAAAGCCTAGAGGCCATCGGCGAAGCCCTGCAAGAAAACGGCAAAGTAATCGTAACCGGCTGCCTCGGCGCCGAAGAAGAATACATCCGCGGCACCCATCCGTCCGTCATGGCTGTCACCGGTCCACACCAATACGAACAAGTCCTCGACGCCGTCCACAAAGCCGTCCCACCAGACCCCGACCCGTTCATCGACCTACTACCGGCCACCGGCGTGTCACTAACACCCCGCCACTACAGCTACCTCAAAATATCCGAAGGCTGTAACCACAAATGCAAATTCTGCATCATTCCGGACATGCGTGGCCGCCTACAAAGCCGCCCCGCCCACGCCATCCTGCGCGAGGCCGGAAAACTGGTGGACGCAGGCGTCAAAGAACTGCTGGTCATCTCCCAAGACACCTCCGCCTACGGGCTTGACCGCAAACACGCCACCGAAAAAGGCCACCGCAGCCACATCATCGACCTCGCCCGAGACCTCGGCCAACTCGGCGCATGGGTCCGCCTGCACTACGTCTACCCCTACCCGTTCGTGCGCGACCTGATCCCGCTGATGGCAGACGGCCTGATCCTGCCCTACCTCGACATCCCGTTCCAACACTCGCACCCCGACGTGCTAAAACGCATGGCCCGCCCCGCCGCCAGCGCCAAAACGCTGGACGAAATCGCCCGCTGGCGCGACACTTGCCCCGACATCACATTGCGCTCCACCTTCATCGTCGGCTACCCCGGC
>JAGLUD010000342.1 GCA_023134935.1 Paracoccaceae bacterium
GCGAATCCTGCTACAATGGCGAAGGTTGTGACGATGCCATCATTTCCCCCATAAACGATTTGTTTCAGGTATTCTTGGAAGGTGCTTACGCGGTGGCGGTTCGATTGTCTTTTTCGCATTCTTGAAGCCTAGCTTTTAATATGCGCCGACGCCATGCGTCACAGACATTTCACCTATGCTTTTGTCGATTGGTTGAAGACAAGCACCGGTTTATCGGATAAATCCCGAGTAATGCAGAATGAACGGAGGCTTCCATGTCCACGCGCGATCTTAAAGACAAGGCGCAACGCCATCCCGAAAAAGCGCATAAGGTGGATACGCCGATATTGCGTAAACCAAGCTGGATCAGGGTGAAAGCGCCCGTTTCGGCTGGATATAAAGCCACGCGCGACATTCTGAAAAATAACAATTTGACGACGGTTTGCGAAGAAGCTGGCTGCCCGAATGTTGGTGAATGCTGGTCGCAAGGTCACGCAACCATGATGATCATGGGCGAAATTTGTACGCGCGGTTGCTCGTTCTGCAACATCGCGACAGGGCGTCCAGATGCGCTGGATGTGTTCGAACCTGCTCGTGTAGCAGTTGCTGTTGAAAAACTGGGACTGAAACATGTGGTGATCACCTCGGTTGATCGGGATGATCTTGAGGATGGCGGGGCCGAGCATATCGCCCAGACTATCCGTGCCATTCGTCGTAAAGCACCTGACACCACCATCGAAGTGTTAACGCCAGACTTCCTGAAATGTGGTCCCGAGGCTGTCGAAGCAGTCGTCGAGGCGCGGCCCGATGTGTTCAACCACAACCTTGAAACCGTGCCCGGCCTGTACCCTGTCGTGCGCCCCGGTGCGCGGTATTTCGCGTCTTTGCGTCTGTTGCAACGGGTCAAGGAGTTGGACCCAAGTATGTTCACCAAATCCGGCATCATGGTTGGCTTGGGCGAGGATCGCCAAGGTGTTTTGCAGGTCATGGATGACATGCGTGCCGCTGACGTGGATTTCTTAACCATTGGTCAATACTTGCAACCAACGCCCAAGCATCACGTGGTGGAACGCTTTGTGGACCCTGACGAGTTCAAATCCTACGAGAAAGCCGCCTACGGTAAGGGTTTCTTAATGGTTTCGGCCACACCGCTTACGCGCTCCAGCTATCACGCTGGCGATGATTTCGCGCAGTTGCGCGCTGCACGGCAGAAGAAACTCGCCGACTAGTTTTTAGACTTTTCGGCAATTTCGGCGATGATACCGGCCCAAGTGTCGGTATTCTGTGCACCTTGGACCGCATAACTGGCTCCGATGATAAAGCACGGGACACCCTGAACGCCCATCTCACGGGCTTTCTTGTCTTCGGCGATCGTTTCGGCAAGATCTGAATCTCCGTCCAGAAGACGGCGGACTAGATCGCCGTCCATGCTGACGGTCGTCGCAACATCAACCAGAACGTCGATATCCGAAATATCCTGCCCCTCGCGAAAATAGCGTTTGAACAGCTGCGAGACGACGGCAGATTGCTTCTCCTCCACTTGTGCCCAACGGATCAAGCGGTGCGCGTTAAGCGTATTAGGTGTGCGTTTGATCTTCTCGAATGCAATGTCCAACCCCGTAGCCTCGGCCGTTTTAGCAATCTCGCCGTAAACCTTGATCGCGCCTTCGCGACCACCGAATTTCCATTCCAGATATTCGCGACGGTCCATACCCTCGGCAGGCATATCGGGATTTAGCTGGAACGGCTTCCACTGGATTTCAAACGGATGATCCGGTGCAGCTTCTAGCGCGCGATCCAGTTTGGCTTTACCGATGTAACACCATGGACAGATTGGGTCAGATATAATGTCTAGGGTTGTCATTGACGGCTCCATCAGGTTTCGCGCCTTGCGTCTAAAGTAAAACGTCGCGTAGAACTAGTTAACCGTAAGCATAAGGTAAGTCGATGCAGGAAACCAAGCCAAGTGTGTTGAAGATTGCACGAGAGGGCAGGGAAGGCGAAGAGCCTACGCCCTTGAACCTCGGCGAACGTGTGCGTGACTTGCGTAAGGCCCGCGGCTGGACGTTAGAACAGGCGGCACAACAGGTCGGGCTGGCGCGATCCACACTGTCAAAGATCGAAAACGATCAGATGTCTCCGACGTTTGAGGCGGTTCGTAAACTTGCATCTGGAATGGGAATTTCTGTCCCGCAACTGTTCACTGCCCCGCGCGGTGACAAGGTGTTAGCGCGACGCTCCATCACGAAATCCGGCGAGGGGAAGCCACTGGTCACGACCACGTACGAACATGAAATGCTGGCCACAGACTTGTCTCAAAAGCAGATGATGCCGTACCGCGCCATCGTACGCGCACGCTCAATCGACGAGTTCGATGGCTGGGTGCGCCATGACGGTGAAGAATTCCTTTATGTGCTGAGCGGCTCCATTTCGTTTTACACAGAATTCTACGAGCCAGTTGAAATGGCGCGTGGAGACAACGCTTATTATGACGCGTCGATGGGGCACAACGTGATCTCTGTCAGTCAGGAAGATGCGGTGATCTTATGGGTTACATCGCTGCATTAACAAAAAAAACGCCCTCACAAGGAGGGCGCAAGTTATTGAGGCAGGTTTCATACAGGCAGAAACCTATCGAGCAGTACATTTAACATAGGCACCATATCCCTA
>JAGLUD010000343.1 GCA_023134935.1 Paracoccaceae bacterium
CGGATTAGGGAGGTCGGAAATCGCATCCCAAATTGTCGTTCGCTTCGAATAAACAGGCTGAACAAGAGCATCTAGGCTTATCGGCCCTATTTCGTCAGGTAAATACCCGACGACAATAGCACGTCGCCTTCTTGTTGCAGCGCCGAAATCGGCGGCATCTATTAAGAAAGGACCTAGAATTACGTAAGGTGACTTAAGTGTTTTCAAAGCTGAAGCGAGTATTTCGGCTCCGTAGCTGTCGAGGATTCCTTCAACGTTCTCCATAACGAAGAACTTGGGATTCAATATATTTATCTGGCGATAAAACTCGTAGATCAGTTGATTTCTCTTATCGCTCTGGTCTCGTTTTCCCATTCGAGAAAATCCTTGGCAGGGGGGGCCACCAATTACTCCGTCAGGTCGAATTGTTCCAATGATATCGCGCCAGCTGTCCTTATCGATTTGAGAAATATCCCCTTCGACCACTTTGGTATTTGGGAAGTTTAAGCGATAGGACGATTGTAATTTGGGCTCGATGTCGACTGCTGCAATCGAACGAAAGCCAGCCAATTCTGCTCCAAGCCCAAATCCACCACATCCGCAATACAAATCGACTATAGAAGGCATTGAATTCACGAACTAATCTCCCTCAGCCTTGACTAAGGCAATAGTAACTTTAGTGAGCTGATATGTCGATGAAAATCACGTTCAATATGCGCATTTATATTTTACTGCCATTCTGGTCTGAACAATTGCCGTAGTAAACCCTATCAGAAATAGAAATGGATCTCATGAAACGCAGTTCGAAAATTAGTCAGCTCAATTTCGTCCAACGCTCGGCCCAAATCCTTAAGCTAAATTTGGGCGCATTTAAGGGAATTTGGGTTCGCTCTACCACTACGCAATTATTATGTAGATAGTCTCTGTGTCTGGTTCCGCGATAGCATCGTATTCGGTTTGTGTCAGAGATATGATGTTGCTGATCACAACACCCGCAGTTGATTTTGCTTGTTGAATGGAAGAGCGAACTGCTGGCGAGGCCATATCGCCGATGAGCAATCCACCGGTAAACAATGCTTCTTGCCTGACCTTCCTAGTCATTTCAATGTCCTCCCATGAGTGTACGCCGTGCCTTGGCAATGTCTTCAGAGGTTGGTGCACCTGTCTGATGGGCGACCGTATCGTCTAAAATCTTGATCATGGACCGGCCGAGGTCGGTGCCCATCGCGCGAGCATATGCCTGCTCGTAGGTTTCGGAATCTTTACGGATGGTTCTGGCGTAGTTGTCGAGGTTGCGTTCTGCCTCGGCGCGATTGTTTGATAGTGATATGCTCATGGCGTTGTGTCCTTGGATGCTGGGTTTCATATCAGAAAGTCTTCGAGTTCGGCGAGTTCTTTTTGTGCCTCGCGGGCAATGTTTGGCTGGGGAGATGAAGCCTTGACCCGCGCTAGTTCTGATCGAAGAGACAGGGCGACTCGATCTTCCACATCAGCCAGAGAAATGGCGTGGCGTGGGCGGACAGGGGTATCAATGCCGAGGGCGCGCACCAATTCCAAGTTTGAGGATTTGACCATCGCCTTGATCAGACCTTCGCTTGCGCGATTGTTCAGCGCAACACCGTTTAGCCGGACTACATCGCCGCCCGAACTGGTGACTTGGCCAATCGACTGGCGAACGCTTTCCCGGTAGTCTGACCAGGTTTCGGCAAGGGTTTTCAGAGCATCATCAACGGCAGCCCCTTTGATTTTTCGCTCCGCTGTCGTTTCCAGTGCTCGGTCGATATGTTTGGTGCGGGCGGCGCGAGCCGCGCTATCAAATGCACCTTGACGGCGTTCGTCCAAAGTGGCGATTGCTGCGTTTAGAGCTTCCAGCCTCTCGGCAAGCGGGGCGGTCGGTTTCGGTTCCTTGCCGTTGATCAGGGCTTGTGGGGCAGAGGTTCGGGCGGCTTCAAGTTCATCTGAGACCTGGGCGCGTTGCTCTCGCAATTCCGCTAACCTCTTCTCAATTTGGTTCTGGTCCATTTTGTACTCCATTGGGGAAAAGAGCAGGATGCCAATATGCGGTCAGCATCCTGCTTGAGGTGTATCGACGGTGGAAAAAAGGAGGTTAAACAACCGCCGACAACTACACATTGCCGCGTCAGTTCACTCCCCGATGCCAGCGTTTTGAGCTTCATGGCCAAATGCTGGTGCACAGGACGAAGGTTACTACCGTCGACTGCGAATGCGATCATTATCCAACAGTCTTTTCCATCTCCTTGATCCGGCCTTGCTTACTGGCAATTTCAATGCGTAGACTTTCGGCTTGGTATTCACGCTCAGCCAGGGCCGCTTCCAAATCCGCAAGTATTTGCCATTCGCGTGTCAGGACGCGCATAGGGGTTTTAGGTTTCATCGGTTTTCCTTCTGTGATGCCATCGCTCGGTAAAACAATGCCAAAGAGATATGAAAACGTATGCCATTGCGTTGGGTCTCATACCGGGCCTTGGAATGAGGGGCGATTTACCCTATTTGTAACATGGGCTTAAGGGGCAGTTTTCGAGACGTTGGATATGGTATCCCTTGGCCTATTCATAATGCGGCGTGGCTTTAATGTGGTTGACCAAATCGACCTTTTGCTCTGCCATGATATCCGTCCGCGACAGAGCAGATTGAATGGCATCTTGCTTTGTAGCCAGGTTTTCCCAGGGCACAGGCTCGCAAAAGTCGTCCATCTCGATTAGCAGTCCATCATCAGGGTGATAGATATGCCCCAGGCAAATCCGCATCGTGGCTGCACCGTCTGCAAACTTGCGCGTTAGCACACCGCCCGGGGTCACATATTCAACGTGAATAACGCTATACTCAGACATTTTCGGTGGTCTCTGCAACATACTCAGCGTCCTCGATCACCGTGGCGTTCACGAGCCTTGGTTTGCGAGCCATAGCGTTGACCGTGGTGTTGATCTGCACATTCGTTTGTGCCGTGCCGTCCGCGCTAGGCAGAACTTTGTCCAGGAGCTTCGTAAAGATGCGGGCGTCGTAGTCAATCAGGCGTCGACGGATGATGGGTTCAAAGTTTTCATCTAGAACCAATTCCCCATCTTCATCCCGCAGGTATTCATCGACAATGTGCCCCGTGGCAACTAAAGCCTTTTCAACCAGTTCCTCCCTGATTACATCCGTGCGCACTTGCAGCGCCAAATCCCACGCGGCTTTCATTTTGTCGTCGGTGCGCCAGTGGTAGGCGGAGGCACGATTTACCCCAGCGCACTCACAGGCCAAGGTGATATTACCTGTGCGTGTCAGCTCTTCCAAGAACCGATGCTTTTTCTCAAGAGGGATTATGGTTGGCATGTTGCATCTCGGCGATAGGGTGGAGGGGCAAACAGGCCTAGAAAAATATCTAGCCTACCGCATCCGCTTTGAAGTCAGATTGTCACCTTTTTCAACGCAAGTAACCCAACGTTGGCAAATGGAACCGGGCGCGTGTCCAATTCCCATCCTTGCAACTATGGTTGCATGTGACAGTTACGCAGTTGCGGCAGTCTTTGCGCTCGGCAGGTTTTGAATATTTTCTGAAATTTCCGAATAATCGATAATATCGAAGAAAGAAAAAGTTAAACTATATATAACGTAATAGCTGTCACTACTGTGTAACTGTCACCAAATTGGCTCCTGAAAAGGTCGTCCAGGTTGTCCAAAAGCCATAAAGGATAATTCAGCCAAGGCTAAGAAATAGCCCGATTAAGACTTTACATCTCTGAGCACATAAAATGTTCCATTCCTGTCACGCTCTTCGCTCTTTTCGAGGGTTAGCCCAGCAGTCGGTCTGCCACATGATCGTGTCAGAACGCCACCAATTGCTTGGCCTTGCCAGATTGGGTTTCCTGTTCGTTGAACCAGAAGATCATATAGATCACGCCAGCTATTTTCTGAAATTTCATCGCCCCCAAGCTTTGAAATTTCTTTAGCCTGAAAAGGCGTGTCGATGCCAACTGTGCTCTGTATCTGTTCAAGCAATTCGGATCTTTCCAAAGCTACTGGATCATCCCGCCGCTGAGCCTGAATGGTTTTGCAAGGGTCATATTCTTGGCCAAGCAACCAAATAATCGGATCGCGGCAAAGCCTGGACCAGTTTTCAAAAGAACCAAGTGGGATTGTTGTCTTGCCAGCCGGCCTGCCAGCAACAATATGAGCCTTCATTATTGTTAATGCAGCCGTGACAATTTCAGCCCTGTTCTTGGCCATTACTTCTTTGGGATTGAAGTCAAATGCTGTTTCTTCTGGATTTTCACCTTGCGGATTGATTGTACAAACAACAACCCTGCGCACTGTATCGTCTTTGACTTGGAAATGATTGCCAGTTGCTGCCAGAAATATGTTGGTTGGAACTTCGACTTCATCATGGCTACCAAGAATTCGGATTTTAATCGAAGTATCAGTCAGAAGCATATTCAAGGTGTCGCCACCAAGAACTCGCGAACAGTTATCAATTATTGCAGCGCGAT